>JBBRHI010000382.1:0-3825 GCA_038222995.1 Bacteroidia bacterium
AACCAATGTCTTAAAAAATGAACGCAGCCCTTTACTGTAAACGCTGCACCCAGCAAACAAGTAGTAATAATAAACCCACTATTAAACCGTTTTTTCCATGCAAACTCACCCGTCATTAATTTTTGAATGGCATAAGTGGCCAAATACGTTAGCGGAAAATAACACAGCGACGAGTAATGAACGATTTTTGTTTTAACAATGGAGAATAAAATAAGTACCACCCAAAATAAAATGATCATCCAGCGTTTACTGTGCTTTTGATAAGGGGTATCGTAAGCTGAGCGTTTATGCGCTAAGATCAAAAATAAGGAGGAAGGAAAACAACCGATCAGCAATACAATAAAGTGATAGATGAAAGGCCCGCCATGGTCGCTGTCTTCAGTTTGAAACAGGCGCACCTGGTAATCAATAAATTCTTTAATAATATAGCCGTTCCCTTTTAAAAGCTCCACACCAAACCAGCTGAAACCGGTAATTAAAAACGCGCCGAAAAAAACCAGGACAAATTTAAGCTCCGATATTTTTTTAAACTTGGCCAAACTAAAAAACACGACTACCGTTAACCCTACCAGTATTAAGGCTGCCGGCCCTTTGGTTAAAAGCGCCAATCCTAAAAAGAAACCCGACCACAATGCCGTTTTATACCCAAACCTTCCTATGGGGTTATTTGTGTGCCTGATCAGGTAAAATACGGAGCTGAAAATAAATAAGTTGAACCAGGGGTCGATGATGCCGCTCTTAAAAAAAAGATGGGGCAGCAAGGTAGCGGCATACACAAAGCTCCAGGCAAGGCCGAACTTACGATCGTTTAAACTTTTACCGGTGCGGTATAACACCAGCAGCGTAATAATACCGCATAGGGCATTTGGCAGGCGCGCCGCAAATTCGTTAATGCCAAAAGTATTCATACTCATAGCCTGCAGCCAGATAAACAAGGGCGGCTTTTCCCAAAAGGGCTGAAAGTATAATTGCACGTTGGAGTAGTTATCGGAAACGATCATTTCGCGCGCGCACTCCGCAAAATTAATTTCATCCCAATCAAACAAAGGCATGTTACCGATAAACGGGATAAACAACAACGCCGCCGCTACCGTAATAAAGGCATAGGCCTTAAGGTCGTTATTCAACAGTTTAAACACGCGTGTGGTTTGTTTTAGAAATAAGCTTCGGTAAAGTAGTATTTAATTTTTGGAAATAAGGCCTTCGGTAAAACACCGCGTAAAAAAACAATGAAAAACAAACCCCGATCACGGACCCCGCGTACACATCAATTAACCAGTGCTGTGACAAGTACACGCGACTAAAAGACGCGATGAACGCCAACACGAAAAACAGCAGCTTAAACCGTTGCTGTTTTGTAACAAACAGCAAACAAAAAAACAAGGCAAAGGCAGAGAGGGCATGCCCGCTCGGGAACGAATGGAAGCTTGCCACATCCACTCCTTGTACCTCTTTTAATTTTTCATGCAAAAAATACTCAAAGGTGGAGTGCGGGCGAAAAATTTCCTCATACACCACATGCTTTAAAATATAAGAAACCAAGGCCGCACACAGATAGGAAAGAATAATATACACCGACACGCGCATATTAATGAACAGGAACACCAGGGCAATAAAAAAGGCCAAAAGCCCGTCGCCTAAATAAGTAATGTATTGAAAAAAGACATCCAAAAAACGATTGCCTACCCAGCCATTCATAACCCGGTGTATTTGTACCTTCCCGTTAGTGAGTAATACATAAGCCAACACAGCCAATACAACCACATATATAAAAAGATAGACGCCGTTGTGTTTAAAAAATAACTTCATGAGGGTTCCGGTTATTTTTTAGGATTAAGTTCGTTTGCTTTATCGGCAGCCTGTATGGGCGCCATTACTTTTATGACCTGCTTAAAGGGCTTATCGCTCGCCGCTATTTCGCAGGATGTGATAATGGATTGCTTAATAACCCGCATTACACAATCGGTTGGCTGCACGTATATTTTTTTGAGCGTGCTGTCGGGCATCGTAAACTGCATATCAGTTGCAAAGCTCTTAGGCCCTTCAAACACAAACGGATCTTTAAAATAATCCTCAAGGTGGATGTCTTTAATATGAATTTTATTTCCCAGGATCACCGTATACAATTCAAAAATGGCGCGGGTAATTTTAATGGAAATTTCGTTGGTTTTAGTATCGTACCTTATCTTAACGTTGCCTATTACTTTCGATTTATAGCTGAAGGGGCCTACGTGTACTTTAGCGTCGCAGGTAAAATCGCTGCTGTCGGGCAATAAATTAATTTTGGGGTTCGATACAATCCAGGTGTACTCGCCTTTTACCATTAATACCTCGTACTCATTTTTACCGCTTATTTCCCCTATGACCGCAAAAATTTTATTAACGGCTTTTTCATTTAATATAAAAGAAAAATCAGTGTAATTCTGTGCTTTCAAGTAACCGGAAAACACAAGGAAAACAAGAATAAGTTTTTTAAATTGCATGCTACAAATGTATAATTTTGCTTATCATTACCATACCCAATTTTTTCTTTTTTAAATACTATATTATGACTATAAAAGCCAACGACCCGCAGTTAACCTCATGGATTGCCGTACCTTCCGCTTCCGATTTTCCCATACAAAATTTACCGTTCGGCATCTACACCGATAATTCTGTACTGCACCATGCCTGCTCTGCCATAGGCTACGATATTATTGACCTTTATGAACTGGCAAAACAGGGGTATTTGGATGCCTTAAATTTGCCGAAAGAAGTTTTTGACAACACACATTTAAATGACTTTATTGCCTTAGGAAAAGAGGTAACGCGGGCATTAAGAAACAGGCTCTCTGACCTGTTGGAAGTAAGTAACACAGAACTGAAAGATAAACCCGGAATTTTCGGGACCATTTTTAAAAAGCAGAACGACGTAACGTTATTAATGCCTGTAAAAGTGGGCGATTATACCGACTTTTACAGCAGTATAGACCACGCCATAAATATAGGAACGATGATCCGCGACCCTAAAAACGCCCTAATGCCAAACTGGAAACATTTACCGGTAGGCTACCACGGCAGGGCAAGCAGTATTTGCGTGAGCGGCCATACGTTCCGCCGGCCTAAAGGACAACAAAAGCCGGCCGATAGCGACCAACCGGTTTACGGTCCTACTAAATTACTGGACATTGAATTGGAAACGGCTTTCATCATTGGGAAGCAAACCGACATGGGGGAAACCGTTAGTACCGAACAAGCCGATGAGTATATTTTTGGGATGGTGTTATTTAACGACTGGAGCGCCCGCGATATTCAAACCTGGGAATATGTTCCTTTGGGGCCTTTCCTTGCTAAAAATTTTGCAAGTACCGTATCGCCCTGGATCGTTACTTTGGATGCCCTTGAACCTTACAGAACAGCCGGTTACGTGCAGGAACCTAAAGTACTGCCCTACTTACAATATACCGGCGAAAAAAACATTGACATTA
Source organism: Bacteroidia bacterium (assembly GCA_038222995.1). Taxonomy (GTDB): domain Bacteria; phylum Bacteroidota; class Bacteroidia; order B-17B0; family Aurantibacillaceae; genus UBA4416. The sequence goes on from JBBRHI010000382.1 coordinate 3,468, forward strand.
AACTGGAGGTGCTGTTAATTCCGGATAAAGGAGAAGAGAACCTGCTGTGTACATCGAACTATAAATACATGTACTGGACTATGGAGCAACAGCTGGCGCACCATACCGTTAACGGCTGTAACATTAATGTGGGCGATATGATGGCAAGCGGTACTATTAGCGGCCCTCAGCCTCACGAATATGGAAGTATGATGGAGCTTACCTGGCGCGGAACAAAACCTATGACCTTAAAAGACGGCACCGAACGTAAGTTTGTGAACGACCATGATACCATTGTGATTAAAGGCCATTGTGAAAAGAACGGCATCCGCATCGGTTTTGGCGAATGCAGGGCTAAATTGTTACCGGCCCTGTAATT
>JBBRHI010000383.1:0-3812 GCA_038222995.1 Bacteroidia bacterium
TCAACACCGGCAACATCCACAACCTCTTCAGTAATTGTAAAATTAACCACAAGCACCATCTCCAATGCTACCATAGATAACGCGGCTTATACTTATTATGTAAAAATAGGAAGTGTACAAAATGCGCCTAATCTTATCATCTTTAAAGTGGTAATTACTTATACGATTATTGGAGTTGAGTAATTTTAAACTGTTAATTAATGATGTATTTAAATAGTTATTGATTTTTTTTTATATTTTTAATTCCTTACTTCTATATATATTTTAACCTTGCGCTAAGAAAAATATGAAACAATGAAAACCCCATAGCATGAAGAAAAAAAATTTACTTTTTAGTGCATTCATTTTGTTTCAATACACTTTTTTTGCCCAAGCCGTCAGTTACCAAGCTGTAGCAAGGAATTCAGCCGGGCAACCGATCCCTAATCAAAACATTTCCGTAAAGTTTGACCTTCACCAAGGCGGTACTAACGGTACTATTGCATTCACCGAAACACAAATTACTTCCACCAACCAATTCGGGTTATTTACGTTAGCTATCGGATCAAACAGTACCACACAATTTCAGGCGATTAACTGGGCTGCAGGGCCTTATTTTTTAGAAGTATGGATAGACCCTAACGGAGGTTCATCTTACTCGTCGGTAGGCACACAACAATTGCTGAGCGTACCTTATGCCTTATATGCAAAAACCTCGGGTCTTACCCTTAATGCCGGAACGGGCATCAGTATTAATTCCAATACCATTACTAACACGGCGCCTAACCAAACAGTCACTCTCACCGGGCCGGGTGTTACGGGCGCTTATCCTAATTATACGGTAAATGCTTCGAGTTTGCCTGCTACCACTTTGGTTCAGGGCACTAATATTACATTAGCCAATGCCGGTTCTACTTATACCGTAAACGCGCCAACCTACAGCTTAACACAAAGCGGTGCCAACATTAATTTGTTGCAAAACGGTTCAGCAATTGCTACCGTAACATCAGCCTCAGGCACTTCTTTAACTGCCGGTAATGCTAATATTAACCTAATCCAATCGGGTAATGCTTATACCATTACACCTGTTACGCCGGTTATTTTAGGTACAGGGGTTACTAACGTTTCCGGCGTTTACCCGAACTATATCATTAATACGCCTTCTCCTTCTATCTCTTACACCTCTGCTACTAACCAAATCAGTATTACGCAAGGATCAGCCGTGTCTACTATTTCTTTAACCGGTACAGGCAGCATAAACGGTGCAGGTACGCCAAGCGTGATACCCATGTGGGTTACAACCAATTCATTAACCAATTCTCCTATTTCTACTTTCACAACTACGGGAGGTGTTATTATAAATCCTGCATCGGCGGGCAGCGGTTCGCCCGCTCAAAGCTTACAGGTTCACGGCCCTACGTCGGGCAGCACGTATGCCGCTCATTTTTTGAACCAGCATACGGCCAACACCGGTATTGGTATAAGTACACAGCCTGCCGGAGGCCATGCCATCGGCACGCTCGATAACCAGGACCTTGGTTTCTTTACAAATAATACAAATGTTACGGGAGGTTACCCGCTTGTTTTAAAAACAAACGGCCAGGTAGGCATAGGAACAACAGGACCTGTAGCCGCCCTTGATGTAACCGGTAATATAAGGGCAAGCGGCAGTAAATTGTTTTTAGGAAATGTAGGAGGTATAAATAGCGGTTACAGCGGGATCTATGAAACTAGCGGCGATATTCAGATTGCTGTTTTTAAATCGGGTGCCGGTTCAACAGCTTTCGGTTCGGCAAATTCGCTGGATGCTATGATCATAAAAAATACTACGGGGAATGTAGGAATAGGGACGGTGTCGCCTTCTTATTCATTGGATGTGCAGGGAAGCATCAATGCAAGTGCGTTTTATAATACCAACGGCCTGTTATTACCTCCAACTACTTCCAATAGCAATGAAGGCAGGATTTATTTTGACAGGGCCTTAGGCCAAAAGGTATTTAAAGTATCAGAGAACGGCGGGCCGTGGGTTCCCTTGGTAAATAATTTGTGGACAAAAGGAACAAATATAGTATACAGTACCGTACTTACAGACAATATAGGCATTGGTAACAATAGCCCTTCGGCAAAGTTAGATGTTTTGGCTAACAGCGCTTTCCCGGCAGTTCAGGGTACTAACAACGGCAACGGATCGGGTGTTACGGGTGCAAGCAGCAGCCCAAGCTCCGCTGCATTATTCGGCTATAACGACGGCTCAGGACCAAGCATTGCCGGTAGTAAGTCAGTTACCGCCCCGGGCGGCAACGCAGGGCGCTTCGAAACATTTAATGCATCAAACCCTGCTGATGCGCTTTATGTAAATACAGCAGGTACAGGCGCCTCGGTACACGCTGCAAATACATCTACTGTGGCGGCATCAAACAACCTTGCTATATTAGTAGATGGGGCGCATATAAAAGCCACTGCCGTCAATAATATTACTAACACAGATGTAAGTATAGGAGCCAATACCCTCGGCGGTTCTTCTATTTCAATGAGCAGTGCCGCCGATCAATCAAATGATGTAAGAGGCGCTGTTACACTCAGCGGCGGTTATGGTATTAATTCCGGCACTTCGCAAAGCATTATCCTCACCGTTAGTTTTAAAAAACCGTATAAACATCCGCCAATTGTAGTGCTCACACCTTACGTTCCGCCATCCATTCCGGATAACGTGATTGTTACCACACAGGTTTTAAACGCCGGTAATACGGACTTTACATTTAAACTTGTTTTAAATTATGTAGGAACAGGTGCTACGGTTAATTTCTCGCAGATCACCGTAAACTATTTTATATTAGAGTAAACGAGATACCCGGCTAAAACATGAAATACCTCTTATATATCCTTTTTCTCTTGAGTGCTTATATGCTTCGGTCGCAGTCATTAGCACCGCAGGTGATTAACTCTGCAGGCGGAGGCGGTGTAGTGGGCTCCACCGGTGTGCAAATTTATTACAGTATAGGAGAACCTTTATTTACAACCATCACTAACGGGAATGCCATTATTACGCAAGGCTTTCTGCAACCCGATCTTTTAGGCGAATTCGGGTTAACGGCATCCGCCTTTGTAACGCCAAACAGCTGCGCCGATAAAGCCGACGGCTCCATTAAGATAACGGCAACGCTTTCGGGGGTGGCTGATCAAAGCGATTTTCAATTATATTATTACTGGTCATTTCCTACCCTTTGTTTAGGGGCAAACACCTGTTCTACCGTTACCGATTTAGCAGCCGGTAGTTATTCGGTATTGGTGGTATCTCATTATAGCGGTTCGGGGCCTGCTATTGCCGACGATAGCGTTAAAGTAGATAATATATTGATAGCCGGCAGTAACGAGCCATGCCAAATTACGGTTTACAATGGGGTTTCGCCTAACGGCGATAACGTAAACGATTTCTTTTATATTGAAAACATTGAGCAGTTCCCCGGAAGCAGGGTCGAAATATATAACCGCTGGGGCTTAAAGCTTTCAGAAATAACACATTATAATAATACAAGTAATTTTTGGACGGGAACTATATCGAATACAAGCACGGAAACGGCGCCGTCGGGAACATATTTTTATGTAATAGAGTTGGGTAATGGCACAGCTCCTATTAAGGGTTGGTTAGAACTTACAAGTCATAAATAGATTCAGGAGAAGGGGAGATACATGAAAAAGATACTAGTGGTGGTTATATTAAGTGTGTTGGTTAAGACTTTAGCGGCTCAGCAAGACCCGCAATATAACCTTTACCAATTTAACCAAATGGCCATTAACCCTGCCTATGCCGGTGCACGCGATGCAATAGCGGT
>JBBRHI010000384.1:0-3810 GCA_038222995.1 Bacteroidia bacterium
AATATAAAGAAGATGCCATTAAGGAAATGTACCTGCATAAGGTGCCTGCCTGTATTACACTTGCCCAGGGAATGTTGGAGAGCGGTAACGGAAACAGCGACCTGAGCAGAAATGCCAACAATCATTTCGGGATTAAGTGCCATAAGGAATGGGGAGGAGAGACCTATATTATGGATGACGATGAGAAGAACGAATGCTTCCGTAAATACGAGGATGTATTGGATTCTTACAGCGATCATAGCTTGTTTTTATATTCCCGTTCGCGATACGCCTCTTTGTTCGAGCTCCCGATAACAGATTATAAAGGCTGGTGTTATGGTTTAAAAGCAGCCGGTTATGCAACGGATCCAAGGTACCCGGAACGATTGATTGAACTTATTGAAAAATACAATTTACAGGAGTTGAATACAATCGAAAAAACACCTAAGCAAAATTTTCCTCTGCATGATGAGATTAAGACTGAGATGGCCCTGCGTGAAGTATACCGGTTTAACCGTGTAAAATTCGTAATCGCAAAAAATAATGATTCTTATTATAAGATCGCTCATGATTTTAATATTGAACTGGATCAATTATTAGAGTTCAATGATTTTTCAAAAACAGATAAACTGCAATTCGGGCAAAAAATATATATTGAGAAAAAAAGACGGAAGGCTCTGGAACCCTATCATGTAGTGCAAAAGAATGAAACGTTGAAATCGATATCTCAATTGCACGGCATTCGCTTAAGTATGCTGTGTAAAAAAAACCGTTTAAAACCCGACGCTAAACTAAAAGTAGGGGATGTATTGTATTTAAGACAAAAGAAAAATTTGCCTTCCTAATCTTTTGCACTTAATAAGGCTTGACTTAGGTAGAACCTAAACTATATAAAGGGATTTAAGTTTATACAAGATGATGTTTTATTATTCTATTTTATCTTGTTGATCTATACCTTCTGTTTCTCCTTTTCTCTTTAGTGAAACTATTTCACATCATATAAACTCCCGCCTTTCTCGAACAATTTATCCACTCGCTTTTCAATTTCCGGGTCTTTCTCTAAAACAGGCGCATGGTGCGGCTTAATGCGGGCATCAATGATCATGTTATCACAACCGAAATGTTTAAATTCTGTAGTTGGATTAATGCCATAAATATCATGACTTGGGTTAGAACGTGTAAATGTTACCCATAACCAGTTTTTTAAAGTAGCGGCTGTAAACGTTGCATCGTCCGCAATAACGATCATCGGGAAGCCATTCAGATTTGTGTTTTTTTGTTTTACTTCAGTATTAAAATTTTCAAACTCTGATTTAGCTTTATCATAATTTTCAAACTTACTTGCTTGTAAAATTAAAACTCCCGGAATTGCCACTTGAGGATTGATAAATGTGTTAAGCTCTTTTAAGTCAGAATGTACTTCTTGTGACAGGTTTCTTAGTTTTTCACCGTAAGCGGCTACCACTAATTTACTTCCGCTGTTTAAGCCGGTGCCGCTGTAGTCAAGGGTATCAATACTGGTGTTAGTTTGAAAATGAAGATCGCGTTTTAAATTAATCCGCTCCAGCATGTATTTATAAAATTCTGACTCATTATGAGTGCTTAGTTTATTTGTATCGTCGGCCGTGATGAATAAATATTTCGCTAAGCTCAATTGTCCTTTTCCTAATATATGATTGGCTATCGTTAATAATTCGGAAGGTTGTTTAGTTTGGCTGTAAGGCGTATAACGTTCACTGCCTATAGCGAGTAATAACGGGTGTACGCCGGCTGCATCAACGGCATGCACTTCTTTTACTCCCGGTAACTCATGTTTTATGGCATCACCCGTAATTTCATGGATCAGTTGCCCGAAGCTGGTATCCTCCTGCGGAGGCCTTCCTACTACCGTAAATGGCCAAATCGCCTCTTCACGGTGATATACTTTATGTACGCGCATTAAAGGAAACTCATGTTTTAAACTGTAATATCCTAAATGATCCCCGAACGGCCCTTCGGGCTTGTTTTCATTCGGGTATACTTCTCCCGTAATAACAAAATCTGCATCTGTACTCACGCAAAAACCGTCTTCGTAGGTATATCTGAATCTTCTGTTTCCTAAGGCGCCTGCAAAGGTCATTTCACTTAAGCCTTCGGGCAAAGGCATAACGGCAGCCAGTGTATGACTTGGCGGGCCACCTATAAATACAGATACTTTTAAAGGCTTCCCGGCTTTGTTGGCTTTACTCTGATGCACGCCAATACCTCTGTGCAACTGGTAATGTAAGCCGATCTCTTTGTTTAAAATATAATCATTCCCGCTTAATTGGATGCGATACATGCCCAAATTAGAATTCATGATCCCCGGTCGGTCCATGTCTTCCGAATATACTTGCGGAAGCGTTACGAAAGCTCCGCCATCCATGGGCCAATGCTTTATTAAAGGCAATTTATCAATAGTCGTTTCTTTAAACAAAACAGGTTTTGAGAAAGGATCTTTTTTTGGTAAAGCAGAAAAAGCAGTGAGCGAAACGTTAGCATACTTGAAAGGATTTTTTAAAGCTTTCATCGGGTTGTTTTTTATCTCTACCAAAGTTTGCATCTTTGTGAGTGTATGGCGAAATATAAACTTACTCCGTTCCAAAGTGCCGAATATATTGGAAGCACATTTAAATTGTGAACCCTTTACATTTTCAAATAGCAGTGCCGGACCGCCCATAGCATATACCCGTAAGTGAATAGCAGCCATTTCCAGGTCAGGATCAACCTCTTCTTTTATGCGTACTAAATGATTGTTTTTTTCAAGGTCGTCCAGGCACTCCTTTAAATTCTTATATCCCATAATGAAGGAACAAAATTAGGTATTAATAGTTTTAATTGACGGAAAATACTTTTTCTCCGTTAATATAGGTGGCAAGCACTTTTGTTTTTAAAATAGAGGTTTCTTTACAGGTCATAATATCCGTATCTAATATAATGAAATCAGCATATTTACCTTTTTCAAGACTTCCCTTTTCTTTTTCTTCAAAATTTGCATAGGCCGCCCAAATGGTCATTCCCTTTACGGCTTGCGTTCTGCTTAAAGCATTCTCTATTTGAAACCCCTTTTCGGGAGAGCCCTTGCTGTCCTTTCGAATAACGGCTGCATAAAATGTTTTAAAAGGGGAAATATCCTCTACCGGAAAATCTGTTCCTAAAGCAATTTTACTTGCTACATTCAGTATATCTTTATAGGCATAAGCAAATTTCATACGTTCTTTTCCCAATCTTTGTTCTACCCAATACATATCGCTTGTAGCGTGGGTAGGCTGCACCGAAGGAATAATATCTTCACTGAAATCTTTCATGTCGTCAAGCGTTACCACCTGGGCATGTTCTATACGCCACCGATGATCTTTTTTTTCATTACAGTACCGCGTGTAAATATCCATTACCATATTTAAAGCTGAGTCGCCGATGCAATGTGTGTTCATCTGGAATCCTTTCTGATCCATGATCTCGGCATACTTTTTAAAGTGAGCCATGGTATTTAATAAAAATCCTTTCCATCCCGGCTTATCGCTGTAGTCTTTAAATAGGCATGCACCGCGTGAACCTAAGGCCCCGTCAGCATAAAATTTAAAAGCACGTACATTTAAGCGCTCCGTTTTATAGGGGCCTTTTTCAAGATAGTATTTATAATTAGGGGCACTGTCGCATAACATGGCGTAGATGCGTATTTTTAATTTCCCTTCTTTTTGAAGGTTATCTATCGCATCTACATCACTTTTCATAATGCCTGCGTCATCCACTGTTGTTAAGCCAACCGCCAAACAATTGGTTTGAGCATTTAACAGCGCTGTATTAATATCT
>JBBRHI010000385.1:0-3796 GCA_038222995.1 Bacteroidia bacterium
CGGCAATAGCCACACAGCGCTTTACAAAATACGTGCGATGATCTACAGGGTATTCATCTTCCCGCGGATAATTAAACACCACTACATCATTTCGTTCTACGCCGGGGCTTCCAAACAAACGGAGGTAGGGTAAGGAGATCAACGCAGAATAAAATTTTTGGTTCACAAAAGGAATACTTAATAAAGTCCTTGGTAAACGAGGCCCGTAAGAGAGTTTATTGATAAACATAAAATCACCGGTTAATAAACCTTGTTCCATTGACGGGGAGCTGACCGGTGAAATTTCGAAGAAAAAAGTACGGATCACTAACACGCATAAAAAAGAAATCCCAACGGCCTTTCCCCATTCGATCAGTGTTTTCTTATGTTTCAGAATTCTTTCCAAGATGTAAAGCTATCACCAAAGGTAACCAAAAAAACTTTGAATAGTATAGTATTACCAATCTGTGGGATACAGCCGGCAACTAAACGATCATCATAAAAAAATCCCCTCATTTCTGAGAGGATCTTTAAGCAATTTAAAAAGTTTAACCCTTAATTATACCCTAGTCAATTGCTGTATTTTAATTTAAACTGATTGCAGGAATTTTACCTTCTGCAATAAGCGTTAATGTTTTTTTCTTATGGTCTTCGAAGCTACCGAATGCTAATGCATCTAACATTTCTGAGCGAGACATGTTCGGGTTGCCAAACTGTTTTTTAATATCTTCAGAGCAACGGTCAACAAATTTTTCAAATTTATTTGGAGCCCATAAGTAATCTTTTTTTATTGCTTCCTTCTCGATCTTAAATTCTTCCGGTAAACCGCCTTCAATTTTAGATTTAATCTCCAAACCTTCGTAAGATTTTGGCAATTGACGGTTATCAAATAAGAACGGCTTAGAAATCATGATCACATGTTTCTTACGTTTTGGGTCAATCATTGATAATCCTTCAATTCTAAGTCCCTTTTTTTTAAGAGAACCGAATTTACTTTCGAAGCTTTTTAATATCTCAAACATGTTATCGTATACATTTACAGTTATTAACAAAGATACGCGGATTATTGTTAATAAAGTAACTTATTAGACGAATGGGATCATTTGGGATCTTTAAAAAATGTTTATAATTGGTTTCTTATATGTTTATTACATGTTAACAGGAAGTTAATTAAATTTTAATTAACTGAAAAACAAACACATACATCTTTTAAGAAGCCTGTTGAAAAAACATGTTTCGGCGCTTGTTTTAATATCAAAAATATCCTTAAATATCGTTTAAGCATAATTTTTAGAAGATAAGCACTTTTAGGCTATTTTCCGGGTAACGGATTTAAGGGTTTTCCTTCCGAATTCCAATATAGAGTCAATAAAATTATACGGTTTGTAGCCGTTAATAGCGGCCTGGTGATAAATACAAGTAGCAGGGGTCATGCCCGGTAACGAATTCACTTCTATAAAAATAATCTCCACGTGGTCTGCGTCAAACACCCTTACAAAAGCATCAATACGGCAGTATCCCATAATATTAAGCACTTTGGCGGCGGCACCTAATGTTTCTTTAACTTTATCTGAAATCAGCTGCCGTTCTCTCGGATCTCTTGAATAACGCGCCGGGGTAATATTTTGCCCTTGCCCTGCTAAAAATTTCTCTTCCAGGCTTAAAATATCGCCTTCTGCAAGCGCTTCAGACGCCTCAAACACCTCGTATTCAACCTCACCTGCCGCGTTCAAACGGGTTAACATTCCGCCTGTTACTTCCAGGAAATGTTTCGCACCGTTTTTACCGATCAGCTCTTCTACCAGCAACACCTGTTTTTGAGGAAACTCTTCTTTTGGCTTTATGTGTAATGTTTCCGCAGCTTTCGGATCAAACTCTTCTGTTTGCCTGAAGATCAGCGTGGCAAAGGCTTCAAACTCGTCAAAGTTCTTTATTTTTTTTACCGCACTGCTGCACCCGTCATCAACCGGTTTAGCTATTAAGGGATATACAAAATCGTTCTGTAATGATTTTTTTATGTTCTCTTTATTCGTTTTCCAATCATCTATTGTAATTAAACAGTGTTTTGCAACAAGGAAACCGTTCTTTAAAAGGATCTCGTTCGTTTTATATTTATCAATAGTTACCGAGGAGCTTTCTTTACCGGAACCGTTATAGGTTAATCCCACTTTTTCCAATTGTTCCTGCACGGCACCGTCTTCGCCGGGGCGGCCGTGCAATGCAATAAATACCTGTTTTACCTGTTGAGCTAATGCTACATATGATAGTTTTTCAGGAGCAATTAAATTACCCGGTGAGCCGTATTTATCGGTAATGGTTTTGCACTCTTCAATGATCTGTTTGATCACTGGGTGTATCTTCCAATTGTCTACCTTATCCTTAATATCATCTGCATTGTCTTTCAAAAGGGCATTTACAGGGATCCTGTACATTAAATGGTTTGCGTTATCGCCGGTTAAAAAAACAGGGATCGGTGCATATTTTTCGGAAGAGGCCAGTTTTTCAAAAATATTTCTGCCGCTCTCTACAGAGATATGTCTTTCGGAAGAGTAACCACCCAGGATGACAGCAACCGGAATTTTAGTATTAGAGGCATATTTTTCGTTATGTAAAAAATGATCGAGCTTATGAAGTAACGGTTCGTAAACTGCTGCCCCTTTACTATTTTTAATTCGTTTGCTGATAGAGGTGCGAATAATATAGGTTAAGAACTGTGACGGTGTTAATCCTATTTCTGCTGCCTGGTGGAAGAAGAAAGAGGAAGGCATCATACCGGATGTGGTATTCGGATCATTTAAAAATACGTTTCCGTCTTTGTCTAAAAAGCCGTCAATACGCGCATATACATCAAAACACAATTCCGAAAATAAACGTTCGCACTCTTTACGAATCGCATTAATTTGTTTGTCAGTAGCCTCAATCGGCGTGATTTTGCGCGATAAACCGGGAAGGTATTTACTCCTGTAATCAAATAATTCTTTTCCTTTACGGATCTCTGTAGGAGGTAATGCAATCACTTTGTTATGAGAATCGGTATCTTCTAAAACTATACAAGAAAATTCTTTTCCTTCAATAAATCCTTCAACGATCACCGTGCTTTCACCGTCTAAAGCCTCTAATACAAAGCCTTCTGTATGATCGCAATTTTCATCGAGATAAGTGATCAACTCATACTGATCATAAAATTTAATAACGCCTTTATCTTCTTTGTAAGATAAGGCGGTATTAATAGAAAGCGGCATACCAATTCCTTCGCGAATGTCTGACAGTGTGCGAACCGTTTCCATTTTTTCTTTTCCGGATAATTTTTTCCATTCCAAAGAGTCCATCCACTTTGTGAAAAACGCTTTTTCAACGGCAGCCATAAAATTATGGTTACTATCTTCATTAAAAATAGAAATACCGATAGAAGAACCTTGGTTGGCAGGTTTAATAACCATCGGGAAACCTATCTCCGCTTTTGCTTTTTCCCAAACACCTTTTGTATTTCCGCTAATCCAATCATGGCGGTCAATAGTAAAATACTTCGGGCTGTTAAAGCCTGCATTTACCATTAATTTTTTCTGAACGCTTTTATCAATCCCGATAGCGCTCGGTAAAATGCCGCTGCCTGAATACGGAATGTGCAAATACTCCAACAAACCTTGTATACGGCCGTCTTCGCCGTAAGGACCATGTAATGCCAAAAATGCAAAATCGATTAATTCGGATAATTGATTAACCTCTATTTTTTTTCCTATCTCTGAGATCAATTCATCCTGTTGCGAAATTGTAAGTGCCCCAAGGTTTTCGGCATAGTATTGAAAATCGGTATTGG
>JBBRHI010000386.1:0-3792 GCA_038222995.1 Bacteroidia bacterium
CCGATACTTCAATTATTTTTAAAGTATCAATACGTTTTAAAGGGATTAAATAATTATCATTTTTCAATAAGGTTACAGAAGCCTCTGCCAGCTTGCTATTCATAGCATCGGAAGCAGGTGTATTCAGATCTTCATATAAATGCTTCGGGTTTACAAATTGATTTTTATTTAATCCGCACCAGTATTTCGCTTTCAATATTTTTTTACAGCGGGCATCAATTTCCTCTTGCGTAATTTGCCCGCTACCTATAGCTATTTTGATTTGTTCAATAGCCTTAGGAACATTTTCGGCAAACAACAATACATCATTTCCGGCAAGCAATGCTTTTACATCAACCATGCCGGGTTCATAAAAGCTTGCCACACCTTTCATATTCAAAGCATCCGTAAACACAAGTCCCTTAAATCCTAATTGCTGTTTTAAAAGGTCATTAATAATGTAAGGCGACAAAGTAGAGGCTGTATTTTTAGTAGTATCGTAGCAAGGAACAAATAAATGCGCTACCATAATACTTCCTAAACCCGCGTCGAATAATTGCTTAAAAGGATAGAGCTCCAGGGTATCCAATCGCTCTTTACAGCCTGTAATAATCGGTAATGACTTATGTGAATCCATATCTGTATCGCCGTGACCGGGAAAATGTTTCCCGTTTGCCATAACGCCTTCTTCCTGCAAACCTTTCATATACATCACCGCTTTATTGGCAACATTATATTTATTTTCACCAAAGCTGCGCATCCCGATTACTGGATTTTCAGCGTTATTATTAATATCTGCAACAGGTGCAAAATTCACATGAATGCCCATTCGCTTACATTCTCGGGCAATCTGTTTCCCCATTTGAAATATCAAAGAATCATTTTTAATAGCCCCTAAAGTCATTTGCCGAGGATACTTAGGCGTACTGTCTAAGCGCATAGCCAAACCCCATTCTCCGTCAATAGAAATTAATAAAGGTGTTTTAGATAAATTCTGATAATAATTATTCAACTTTGCCTCACGAACGGGCCCGCCCTGCATAAAGATCAACCCGCCGATATGATAATTTTCGATCAGCTCGCGCACCTCGCGGACATGCTTCATATCCTTATTACTGTAAGCGGCCACCATAAATAATTGTGCTAAGCGCTGATCGGGCGTTAAGGAATTCAGAACAGAATCTACCCAACGGTTTTCCGTATTTAAAAAATCAGGAACTGTTTTTGTACTTTCCGGCTTTACAACAAAAGCTGTAATAATTAGCAACGACAAGAGCAGTAAGGCTTTAGCAAAAAATTTAATCATGTTGTAAGGTACGTTGCTTAAGGTCTTTTAAAATTACTGAAACAGAATTGTTTTTAACAGCAAGGTTTTGATAGCATTTCGTTAAATTATATTAACGGGATTTTCAGCGCCGTAAATTATTTTATTCTACCTGATCCGCAATAATACTTTTTATAATACGGTTCACCCAGGTCACTTATAATGACGCCTTTATGCGTAGAGGCATGAACAAATTTATTGTGCAGTAAATAAACGCCGACATGAGATACATTTTTACCGTTAATAATAAAAAACACAAGGTCTCCCTCTTTCAAATCTGAAACAGGTATTCTCTTGGTTTCTTCGTAAATAGATTTAGAAGATGATGATACTTTTTTATTATAAACAGTGGCGCACAAAACGCCTGTAAATCCCGAACAATCTATTCCCCTCTTATCCTTTCCGCCATATTTGTAAGGCGCGGCGTACCATTCATCAATAAATTTATACAGCTTTTCATTCTTAATATCCGATTCCGTAACATTTAATTTTGCCGCGTATTCTTTTTTGATTGAACCTGACCCGGATTCCGACTTACCGGCCGTTTTTTGTTCTGCTTCTTTTTTGGATTCAGTTTCCGGCTTTTTTACGGGTTCAGTTTTTTTTACGGTTGTCTTAGTATTTGCAGCAACCGTTTTATGATGTTTACATGATGATACTATGTAAATAACACCTGCTAAAAGTATAGTATATTTAATATGCAGCTTAAATCGCATCTACATAAAAATAGCTTATTACTTTGCCTGTTCTAAAAAGATAAAGGAATGTTTTGGACAACCGCCTGTTTAAACCTTGTCGGTTTTTAAATCTTCGTTGTGGTAATGTTTCGAAAACTTTGTAATTAACCGATATGCTATATAAGCAAAAATAGGCGCCGCTATTACATCGTAGCTGTAATGAACATGTTGCATCACCACACCCGCAGAAACAGCAATTGCAGCAGTTAAAAATAAATATTTTAATATTTTATTGGTTGCAAAGAAATAAAATAAAAATAAGGTGGCTGCGTGTCCGCTAAAAAAAAGATCTTTCAAATTCTCATTGCCGGCATAAAACGTATTTGTTAAAAATTCATCCCGTAAAGGAATAATACTTTCCGGGGGCTCTAAAGGGATGAAAAATAAGGTAATAATTCGCAATAAAGTCAGGGATCCGTACATCTGCATTAAATGAAGAAACCGATACGGAGATAAAAATGCGTAGATAAGTCCTATTAAGGCTGTAGAATACGTTACAAAAAAAATGAAATCCGATACATCTCTCGGTTTTATAAAATTAAGAATAGGATCATAGAACGTTTGGCCGCGCCGGGTTTCAATATAAGCCAGTAAAGAAGCAAATCCGACCAAAATAACAGACAAAATAAGAATGGTGGTAAAAAACCGGTTCCTGAAGTACGGATTTGTTAATGCTGTTTTCCAATTATAAATCATCTCATACAAGTATACGTATTTTGAAAACAGGTAATTCTTAAAAATTTTAGACTTTACGAACAAAAAAAGTCGGGTAACTCAATACCCGACTTTTTTTGAAACTTTAAAAAACTATTTATATCTATGGTAATGTAACATTATAAACTGTTCCGTTAATGGTAACAGTTGCCTGGTCATCACACGCCCCGTTACCATAATCAATTGTGCGGGTTGCTTTTCCTGAAGGAGTATGAACAAGAACTCCCGCCGTAAAATTTCTTCTGCAACCAATCGCCATATTACGAATTAAAGGGCTTGTAATGACCGACTGAAATGAATTACCGCCGGCTGTAGTTCCGCTGGCTGTGCCTGTAATAGAATACATATCATCTGACCATGTATAAGTGTTTTCTCCCGCAGTCCATTCTCTTTCACGTGTACTTTGCCATGTAATCGTTCCGCCGTTATTTGCTTTAATAATTTGAATAGTGGCATTGATAGAATATACTAAATGGTGAGCCGCATTATGTCCTTTATTGGTAATAATTTTAGAACCTGTTACCTGGTTATCATTCACAAAATAGTTTTGAGGAGTTACCGTTATTACTGTTGAGGAATCCCTGTACCTGCCGGTAAAATTTAAAATAATAGCTCCCCTTCTGCTTCTTCCATCGTTGCCAACGCAATTAGTGGTTCCGAAATTAACCGTAATCGTTTTAGCTGCTGCAAGTGTATCAAATGTTAAAGTAGAACAGCTGCTTAATATGGCATTGCTTTCTTCCGTTCTAAAACTTGAAATGCTGTGATTTATGCCTGCTTCATCAGATATATTTGTCATATCATTTACTGTTGTAGAGGCTAAAGACTGATCAGCGGCTGCTGTTGTATCAGTATCTTTTTCTTCCTTGTCTTTCTTTTTACAAGAAGAAAAAATGCAGGCACATACAATTACTAGTGTAATGATGCCAAAGGACAGTTGTTTAGTTTTCATGATGTATCGTTTTTGTTTTTCAGTATCTATGACCCGACAAAAAGATAAAGGTTTAATTCCCTGCCGAAATTATTTTACAAATCTTC
>JBBRHI010000387.1:0-3790 GCA_038222995.1 Bacteroidia bacterium
GAGGGTTCTGCACATCCGTAATAAAAAGATTATTACTGAACGGAGTCATTGCAATAGATCGTGTGAATATTAAGTAAGGCTTTTGCAGTTTGATTCTAAATATAGTTTGCAAAATAAAGTCCTGCTATATATGTTTTAGCATCTTTTATTTCCGCGTTTTTAACCAGTTCTATAAACTCATCCACCTCCATTTCTATAACCTCAATATTTTCATTTTCCTCTTCTAAGCCGCCGCCTTTAGCTATTTTATCGCTATGCGTTACGGTAGCATAATAAATATAAAAACATTCTGAACTATAGCCCGGTGTAGAAAAGCACGACATCAATAACTGAATATGATCGTTTTTTATTCTGTATCCGGTTTCTTCTTCCGCTTCGCGAATAGCAGTTTGCAAAGGTTGTTCACCTTCATCCACTTTGCCGGCTAAAATTTCGAGGATCGGTTCATTTACTTTTTCGTTAATAGGATAACGAAACTGCCTGGTTAAGATAATTTTATTGGAATCAGTGTTAAGCATTAATACCGCGGAAGCATCTTCCCGGTTTATTCTTTCACGCTTAAATTCTTTACCGTGATTGGTAATAGAAGCTTGTTCAATGTTAAGCTTACCTTTATAAACAGTAGTTGATTTAAGTTGCACCGGCATATAATGATCATTTGCACAAAAATACATTAAATATGCATTTTATAATCATAACATAAACAGCATATAAATACTTACTAAGTTAATCCTTAGTAAACATGGCTTTCAGAAAATTCATCCCGATAATAAGTAACGTCTTCTGCGTTTTCCTGAATGTTAATAATTGGTTCCATGATTTTAATATATGAATTCATTAAAAAAATAAACGGGTGTATCGCTGATACACCCGTTTTTTGATCTATACCGGCCTTCTTCCGCTGATAACGCGGATAAGAACTGATATAATAGCTATTACTAATAAGATGTGGATTAATCCGCCTGCGTGAAAACCCACGAAGCCAACTAACCAACCTATTACTAAAATTACTGCGATAACGTAAAGTAGATTTCCCATAATGTTTATTTTAAAAGGTTTTTATGTTTATTTAATTACCAACCCTATTAAAATAAACATGCCAATGGTTTATTATCAAAAACAGGAAATTATGTTGAGCAATTTCCCCAATAGGACTATTATTAAGATATACCGTTAATTTTTAATGACATCCATTCAATGCTTTGCAAAATAATTCTTCACAAAAGTATGTTGCTCAGGTTCGGTCATTTTATCTGTATTTTTGGCTTCAATATGAATTTTTGAAAAAAGATGGTCATTTTTTAAGCTATTTAATAATTCCTCTTTAGCGGTTGTTGGCCCGAAAAGCAACACTTCATCATAATTTTTAATAACCTCACCCAATTTTTTATAATACTCTGCTTGCAGATGCTGTTCTTTATTATGCATTAGGTATTCTCCTTTTTTTAAAGCGTCTTCTTTTACTTCATGAGTAAATTTAGAATCAATCATTTTTGTTTGCAGCGTTACCGTATTAAATTCTATTAAGTCGGCGGTAGCATGATCCATACAGATACCAATTTTTTTTTGAGTTGTCATTTTCTGAAGTTTTAAGTGTAATTACTGTGAGATTTAATAGTGTAAAGAGGTGAAATTATATTTAATTAATGAACTCTTTATCCTATTTATTTATGCAAAATATGTACCCGTTCACGCATCTTAATTCCCCAATGTGAGTACTTAGCCGGGTTGCAATTCAACGTTTTTTAAGTTTAATTTTTTAATCGGGTTTATTAAGGTATCTTCACCCTAAGCTTGCCTTTATCAATACTACTTATTGATTTTATTTCACTTTCCTTAATAACCCGGAAAAGTCTTTCCTCTTTATTATTGCTTAAATATACCAAATGATTAAAGAATTAAATATTCTGCTTGCAGATGATGATGCCGATGACCGTTTTTTCTTTGATGAGGCATTAAAGATCTCCGCGATTCCTTATTCTCTTACTTCATTTGAAAATGGCGCTAAGCTTATGCAACATCTTTCTTTTAACTCTCAACCGCAAGCCGATGTTCTTTTTTTAGATATAAACATGCCTCTTAAAAATGGTTCTGAATGCCTTGAGGAAATAAAATCAAACGGATTGTTTTGTACGTTGCCTGTTATCATGTATTCTACTTCCCTTCATCACGATGTAGCCAACCTGCTTTATAATAGCGGAGCACACTACTACATTCGTAAGTCAGGGCTTAAAGAGCTTCAAAAAAATCTTCACACGATTCTTACTAAAATGACAGAAAAAAAATTCGATCGTCCTACAAGAGAGCATTTCATTCTTAGTTCCGATTTATTGAGTTATAATTAATTTGATCCACTTATTCAAATACAACATCCCTCAAAATGATTTCAAAGAAAAAGCCTGTAAAAAAAATGCAGCTAAAATCTTTTCCTATTGTTGCCATTGGAGCCTCGGCAGGCGGACTTGAAGCTGTATCAGCCCTGTTCAAAAACTTAAATGCCGACACAGGCATGGCCTATATTTTTGTGCAGCATCTTAGCCCGGATCATAAAAGCTTGCTTACTCCTCTTATCTCTAAGACCACTAAAATGAAAGTGCAGCAAATAGATGATATGGAATTAATGAAACCCAATAACATTTATGTGATCCCATACAACAAAGGAATTAAGGTAATAGACGGGCATATAAAACTGCTTCCCCGAAAAAAAGGTGATTCTATGCTTTCCATTGATGTTCTTTTTTCTTCACTTGCCGAAACCCATAAAAAAAATGTGATCGGGATCATTCTTTCAGGGAATGCCGGTGATGGTACTAAAGGATTAAAAGCGATTAAGAAAGCGGGAGGAATTACTTTTGCGCAGGATGATACCGCTAAATATAAGAGCATGCCTACTTCAGCCATTAATGAAGGAGTGGTTGATTACATTTTATCACCAAGCGAAATTGCCGTTGAACTGATCCGATTAAGCACAGAAGGATTAAGAAAATCAAGGATCAAAACAAAACTAAATACGGATACTATCCCTTATACTGATCCCGACTTAAATACTGTTTTCGATATTTTACATAAACGCAAAGGGGTTGACTTCAGCTATTATAAATTATCCACTATTAAAAGACGTATTAAACGAAGAGTCGTAAAAAATAACACTAAAACCGTAAAAGAATATGCTAAGCTGTTATCCAAAAACAACGGCGAAACGGAAGCGCTTTATGCCGACCTGCTTATTAATGTAACCGGCTTTTTCAGAGATACCGAAACCTTTCGCTATTTAAAGACAACGTTACTTCCTAAAATTTTAAAGGATAAAAAAAAGGGTGAAACATTAAGGATTTGGGTACCTGCCTGCTCAACCGGGCAAGAAGCTTATTCAATTGCCATATTAATTACAGAGCTGCAGGAAAAACAAAGCTCTAAAATACCGGTACAAATTTTTGCGACCGACCTTAGCGAACAGGCCATTCGCACTGCCCGCCTCGGCGAATATTCTAAAGCGGATATCAAGTCCGTTTCAACAGCGCGAATAGATCATTTTTTCACAAAAGTAAATGCTAAATACCGCATTTCGCAACATTTGCGCGATATGTGTGTGTTTGGTACCTCACATAATATTTTACGCGATCCTCCTTTCTCGAGAATGGATTTTATTAGCTGCCGTAATCTTTTAATTTATTTTGATACGGCCGCGCAGAAAAAAGTGTTGGGCACACTCTATTTTTCTTTAAATGAAAAAGGTTACCTCATGCTTGGCAAATCAGAAAGTATCGGGAATGCTTCACCGCACTTTACA
>JBBRHI010000388.1:0-3789 GCA_038222995.1 Bacteroidia bacterium
TAAGCGGCCTTGCTTACGGTATTGATATTACTGCACATAAATCGTCGTTAGAAGCGGGTTTAGATACAGTTGGCGTATTGGCACACGGCTTAGACAGGATTTATCCTTCGGCGCATAAACAATATGCACAGCGAATGATCAGGCAGGGAGGGCTTCTTACAGAATGCATTAGCGAAACAAATCCGGACCGTGAAAATTTCCCGAAACGTAATCGTATTGTAGCCGGCTTGTGTGATGCTTTGGTAGTAATTGAATCGAAACGCGGTGGTGGCAGCCTTATTACGGCAACTATCGCAAATGCATATAATAAAGATGTGTTCGCCTTTCCGGGAAAAGTAGGCGATGCGTTAAGCGAAGGTTGCAACGGCTTAATAAAAACGAATAAAGCAAGCTTAATAGAAAGTGTTGCCGACCTGTTTTATATTATGAATTGGAATGAAGGCGTAAAACCTAAAAAAGCATCCAAGCAAATTCCTCTATTATTGAATTTAACACCCGAAGAGCAAAAAATCATGGATGTTTTCACTCAAAAAGATCAATTACATATTGATGAGATCTGTTATGCTACGAATTTCCCTATAAGTAAAACATCTTCTTGTTTATTGCAAATGGAATTTTCAAACATCATTACATCACTTCCCGGTAAAATTTACACATTAAAACAATAAACAATACTCCTGTTCCATTGTTTTATTGATAAATGGCTTAAAATTATTGTAAGCTGAAAAAAACGCTGTAAATTTACTAATTCTAAATTCAATTGAATATGCAAGTCAAAAATGTAGATGTTCTTGTAATAGGAGCGGGTCCCGCAGGAACAGTTGCTGCAAGTATCGTTAATAAATCGGGGTTGAAAGTGATGATGGTGGAGAAAGAGAAATTTCCCCGTTTTGTAATTGGCGAAAGCTTATTGCCGCGCTGCATGGAAGCCTTAGAAGAAGCTGAATTACTTGATGCTGTTAAAGCAAAAGGATTCCAGCAAAAATTCGGCGCTAAATTCGTCAGGGGAAATGAGTTCTGTGACTTTAATTTTGAAGAGCAATTTACAGACGGCTATAAATGGACCTGGCAGGTACCGCGAGGTGATTTTGATAATACATTAGCAGAAGAGGTACAGAGAAAAGGGGTAATGATTGATTTTGAAACAACCGTTACGGATATAAAATTTGATGGTACAAACTCAACTACCACGGTGGTAGATAAAAACGGAAATTTAGCGCACATAAAAGCAAAATTTATTATAGACAGCAGCGGTTACGGCCGTGTAATACCACGCTTATTTAATTTAGACAAGCCAAGTAATTTACCTGCACGTAAGTCAATGTTCGCCCATGTTAACGACCCTAACCGTTTAAAGTATGAGGAGCCTAACCGTATTATGGTTGTGGTTCATCAACCTAAAACCTGGATTTGGGTTATCCCTTTTTCTACAGGTGTATCCTCTGTTGGTTTTGTGGGAAGCCCCGAATTTTTTGCTGATCATGCCGATAAAAGCCATGAAGAGCAATTACGTTTTTTAATTAATTCGGAACCGCATTTAAAAGAACGTTTCGGGAATGAAAAATTTATGTTCGAGCCTAAAGTACTTGAAGGCTGGAGTGTAACTACCGAACAGTTTTTTGGTGACGGTTTTGTGTTGACGGGTAATGTAACCGAATTTTTAGACCCTATGTTTTCAAGCGGTGTTACTTTGGCAACTGCATCAAGCCAGCGCGCAGCTAACTTAGTGATCAGGCAGTTAAAGGGTGACACAATAGATTGGAAAAAGGAATTTGTAGACCCGACCATGCAAGGCGTTGATGTATTCAGAACGTATGTAATGGGTTGGTATGACGGAACTTTGCACGACATATTTTTTGCCAAAGAAATTAATGAAGATTTTAAAAGACAAATATGCTCCGTATTGGCAGGTTATGTTTGGGATTTAGATAACCCTTTTGTTAAAAAACATGAAAGGGCAGTTAAATCGTTAGCGAACGTTATCCGCATAAGCCGTGACAAAGAAGAGCATCAATTAAAGTGATGAAAAGTAAGGCAGTTAATATAAAATGCCTATAGGTATTGATTTATGTAAGTTTCCTATTTTAACCCCGGCTGCGATTTTTTAAAACCCTGATAACATCATTTAAACTGAAATTTTTTGCCCTCAACAATATTAAATAATGAAACAGTAAATCGGCGGCTTCTTCTTTAAATAAATCAGCGTTATCGTCTTTTGCTTCAATAACAAGCTCAACAGCTTCTTCGCCCACTTTTTGAGCGATCTTATTTATTCCTTTAGAAAATAAGGATGCTACATAAGAATGATCAGACGGATTATTTTGGCGTTCAGCAATAACAGATTCTAAATAAATTAAAAAATCATTTGATCTGTTTTTTTCATTAAAACAGGTATCGTTTCCTGTATGGCACACAACTCCTTTAGGCGTTGCCTTTACCAGTATTGTATCGTTATCGCAATCTATGAGGAGTTGATCAACTTGTAAAAAATTCCCGCTCTCTTCGCCTTTTGTCCATAACCTTTTTTTGGAGCGTGAAAAAAAAGTGACGCGATTCTCTTTTTTTGTTTTTTCGAATGCTTCGCTATTCATATACCCCAGCATCAATACAACATGTGTAGTATTATCCTGGATAATAACGGGGATTAGGCCATCAGGTGATTTTGTAAAATTTGGATTCATGTTTAAATTCTTATTGAGATTTGATTTGATCTTAAAAATAGTTTTAGTTCAGGGATAATGATCTCATTATAATGGAATACGCCTGCGGCAAGGGCAGCATCCGCTTTTCCGTCATCAAATACTTCTCTGAAATGCTCTTTTGTGCCGGCGCCCCCTGAGGCTATAACAGGCACATGAACGCCTTCGGAAATTTGCTTGGTGATATCAAGAGCAAAACCGCTTTTAGTACCGTCATTATTCATAGATGTTAATAGGATCTCACCTGCACCTAGTTCAGCAGCTTGTTTGGCCCAGTTAAAAGCGGTTAAATCTGTTTTTATTTTACCGCCGTTTAAATACACATACCAGTTACCCTGCTCACATTTTGTATCAATAGCTAATACGATGCACTGGCTTCCAAATTGATCAGCCAGGTCCTTTATCAGAATAGGATTTTTGACAGCAGCGGTATTCACTGATATTTTATCTGCACCGGCATTTAATAATAACGAAACATCGTGAATACCGGTGATTCCTCCTCCTACAGTAAAAGGAATATTAATATGTTTAGCTACCCGGGTCACTAACTCGGATAAGGTTTTTCTTTTTTCATCCGTTGCCGTAATATCTAAAAACACTAGTTCATCCGCCCCTTCACGTGCATATTTAATAGCCAGCTCTACCGGATCTCCGGCGTCTTTCATGTTTTCAAAATGGATACCTTTTACGGTGCGCCCGTCTTTAATATCCAGGCAAGCAATTATTCTTTTAGTTAACATATGATTAGTTCTTTTAATTGCTTAAGTGAAATCTTCCCTTCATAGATGGCTTTTCCTATAATAGCGCCTGAGCAACCTATTCGTTTTAATTGTTTCAGATCTTCTACAGTTGATACACCGCCGCTGGCTATCAGGTTTAAATTTGGAAACTGATTTACTATTTTTTGATAAAGTTCAACAGCAGGGCCTTGTAACAAACCGTCTTTAGAAATATCTGTGCAGAAAACAGTATCAACACCCGCCTTCAGGTTCTGAGCAATGAAATCAAATACAGAAATTTCTGTTGTTTCCAGCCATCCTCCTATCGCAATCAATTCATTTTTTACATCTGCTCCTAATAAGATCTTACC
>JBBRHI010000389.1:0-3784 GCA_038222995.1 Bacteroidia bacterium
TTAGTAGAGAGCAGAAGCGAAGAAGAGGCACAGCAGCAACAAGAGATTCAAAAACCAAAGCAACAGCCGGTAAGGGTTGAACAAAAGATCGGGAGAAATGATCCTTGTCCTTGCGGCAGCGGCAAAAAATATAAAAATTGCCACGGCGTAGGTTAATAATTACTTAAAACAAAAAAACGCCCTGCATTAGTACAGGGCGTTTTTTAGTAAATTTTAATTACAATCGTATGGTACCTTCTATGCCATCATCCTGAACTTTTCCTGAAATCGTTGCAACAGCTATTTTAATTAAAGAAATCATCTTTCCGTCTTTTGTATCCCAATAGTAAGCTTCTTTCGGCTTAACACAAATCAAAGTTACATTAGGATCTTTCTTGCCGTCTTCAAACCAAGCGTCAGCCCATTTTGTCCAAAGTTCTTCTATCTTCACTTTATCCTTTAATATAGTAGCATGGCCGTATACTGATAAAAAATGAAAATCAGAGTTTTTCGCATAGATCAATTGTACTTCATCATGATCCTTGATCTCTAAATTTTTATGGCTGTCTTCTGAGCTTATGAACCAGATATTTCCTTCTTCATCCACTTTGCGCGTGGCCATAGGCCTTGTCTCAATAGGCATTCGGTCTATGCGGGTACAAAACATACATGTTTTAATATCCTCAGCCATTTCTTTTAGTTTTTTAACCGCTTCCTTATCGGTTAAGTTTTTTGTATCTCCCATAGGTTTAGTTTATAGTGTTTTTATTAAACAAAATGGCGATGAATTAATCATCGCCATTTTAGGAACATTGGTTATAAGTTTTATTGCGTTTTTGAACTCCCCCGAATTATAACAGTAAGTGTACCGTTATGAACGCAATAAATTATTCAATGTTATTTTTAAATACTAAGAGCTGTTCTTACTAAGTACAAAATTATGCCATTTTTTTTATGATTTTTAAATTATTGAAATTCAGAAAGTTATTAAATTTACAAATAAATATGTAGAATTAAAAATGTGGAATTAAAACTACATTTCCCCTAATAGCTGATGAATGCAGGCTTTGATACAGCAAAGGCCCTTACTCTTAACGTAAAACTTGCAATAGGATTATATTTAAGGATGTAATGTCCGCCGTCAGGAAAAAAAGGATACATACCAAATGAAACCTGGAAGGTGCTGCTCAATAAATTTTCGTTACGTACCATTAAGCCTACTGTATAAGCTTGGTAAAGGTTGCTTTGAGCCAAGGGGGCGTCAGGACTGCCAATAATGCCAAAGCCGGCCGTTATAACCGGCGCAAGCCTAAACCCTACAATGTTATAGGGAAGATAAGCAACCGTTTCGGAGTTTATTACCATTTTTGTATTACCTGCTAAAGAGCCGCTGTTAAAGCCATACAGATCATCCGGGCTAATGGTGGTTTTTTCGTTATTGAGTTTATTTTCGCCGTGTACAAAATCATATTTTATAAACTGCCTGAAAAACCAACGTCCTTTTTTAAGGAGATCACTAAAATAATATAAGTTGTATTTTGTGGTTACATCATTGGGTACATGTTTATTAAAAAATACACCATATGTAAACGTAGCTGATAAATAGCCCAAACGCTTAATATGCTTTGACCTTGCTACCTCTATACCACTGTAATACCTTATTTTTTTTGACTCTACTTTTAATGTGCCGTAAATGTATTGAACGATAAGCCCTTCAGGTACATCCTCATTTGCACCAAATCGGTAAATGTATTGATCTTTATAGTATTGTTGTACGGCAAATCCTATATTACCTACTACTCCGTATGAATTTAAAATAGTCCGGTTGGGGTCTATTTCAGCGTTTGGCCTTCGTTGAAACTCATTGGCATAATACCTTCCGCCTGTAATAATGTTTGTGCTCTGATTAAAGATAGTAGTGTCCTTACTCAGCTTAAAACTTTTGGCGCCCCATACATCATATTGTATATTATCTAAATGCGCGCGTTTAGGCTCGTCAATAGAATCTTTATAATCAAAAAAGCTCCATGCTTTTGAAAGGTATACGCCGCCGGCCCATTTAGCTAAAGGAGAATAAAACCCCCTGTCAAAAGAAATAGAAGTTTGTGTGATGTTTTTATTGGTTTGGTAATATAACGATGCGGAAATATACGTGTTATCGATATTATCGATTCCGTAATCACCATAAAAATAAAGGAGGTCAGGCCTCCTGATCTCAGCAAACTGTTCAAACGTTTGTCCTACACCAAATAAATTATAGTTCCTGAACTTGGCATTCACAAACACATCCGTTACTAAAAAGGGGATGGTGATGGGCCATTTGTCAACCACAACCACATTTATGTCTACACTATCTTTATTTTTAGAAGGCACAATTGAAATATTTACGTCATTCACATAGGCGGCTGTTCGTAATACCCGTTCGGTTTCACTTAACTGTAAGGGGTTTACGGGTTCGTTCTCTTTAAACAGGAGCTTATTAATAATGATCCATTTACGGGTAGTTGTATGCGCCCGGTTACCCGCGCGTTCCAGGGTATTTGTTTTTCGTCGTACAGTATCTGTTACGGAATAGCCGAAAGGATCATATACCGTGATATTAATATTCCGGATAATTCTATCTTGGTATTTTAAATACGGGTTAACTATTTTTTCTTCTTTGGATCCCGGATGTTTAGGATATTCAATAGGTTTGGGCTCCACAAAAATAGCATCATAAGCCATTTTAGTGAGCTTATGCTTGTACATTACCGTTTTAATTTTCCTGTAAAATTTCAGAGTGTCTTTTAAAGGGGTCGTATCTTTTTTTTGTGCGTTCATAGTTACGCACATTAAAGTCCATATTACAAAGGTTGCCAATACCCGACTTAAAAGCCTATTTGATGTATTTGCAGACATTTAGAGTACTATTCTTTTTAAGACCAACTTAATGTGATATGCTAATGCAATTTAAATACCGGTGCTTGCATTGAGGTTATTCCATGCCAATATGGATAAGTGCATCGCCCTGGTTAACTACCGGCCGGTTATTAATACCTACTATGTAACCATCAACGGTAGATAAAACTTTATGTTCCACGTAACCAAACGGATTACAAATTACGCCTAACATATCGTCTTTGGCTACATATGCTCCGTTTAATACATTCATGTGGAAAAGCCCGCTGCTGTTAGCTCTGACCCAAGTATCTTTTTTTATTTTTACGGCCGGGTTATTCGGAATAGCGATGTCAATCATTTTAAAGCTTTTCATTAACCGCAGGCAACCGTTTACGCCTTCGTTAATGGCCGTATAATCAAAGCGCATACTTTCGCCCCCTTCATACACCAATATAGGTTTATTTTTTTTACCGGCTTCTTTCCTAAATGTTCCGTCTCTGTAACTACTGTCTATAATTAGGGGAGGCGAAAATTTTTCGGCTAAAGAAATGTTCTCAGGAAATTCAAACACACATCTTATTTGCGGAGAGTTATTAATTTTTGCCCCGCCTGTATGAAAGTCAATTCCAAAATCTATCAGTGGAACAATATGCTTCATTAAGTCGTAAGCAATGCGGCTTCCAAAAGATCCGCTTTTATTACCGGGGAAACAGCGGTTCAGGTCTCTGCCGTCAGGAAGCTCCCTGCTGCCGAATAAAAACGAAACGCTGTTGATAACAGGGATCGCAATAATGTTTCCGCATTTTAAATTTTTTGTTTCATCGCGTGTTATAATTTTTCGGATGATCTCAATGCCGTTTGTCTCTTCCCCGTGCATACCTGCAGAAAGAAGAATGGTGGGCCCTGTTTTTTTACTTCTAAAAAC
>JBBRHI010000390.1:0-3775 GCA_038222995.1 Bacteroidia bacterium
AGGGTTACATTTTATTTAACATTCATCTCAGGAAATATAGTAAACAAAGATTTTTTTGATAAGGACATTAATATTAATGATTTTGAGAAAACAAATTTGATTCAATTGAGCTGGACTTTTCCGGCTTTAATAAACTCATCCTATAATATTGTTATCGAAGAAAGTTTGTTGGGAATAGGTAGCGTTGAAAACACCGGAGGGTATAAGCTTTTCAACGTTTTTGGAAAAAATTTTAATGTTATAATGAAAGCTTTCGCAAAAAGGGGATTTGTTCAAAGGTATGCCGACATCATAAATAATAGTTTGATAGTCTTCTTTTTTCCGCATTTCCTCGTAATGAACCGGACACTGGCAGATACAAAACTGATAAGCGAAGACCCCGAAACAATTCTTTATTCACAATTTGGAAAGTACTTTCAGTTTTGGATAGCCTTGTGTCCAATATTAATATTACCAAGGAAAATCTGTGAGCTTGGATTAGTTGGTTCAGTACTAATCAAAAAATTAAGCAAAATCAGGATTAAAGGTAAAGGCCACAAAATTGAAAGCCGTCTGTACAATTATCAATCAGTTGGTAATAAGGAAACTGTATAAGGCAGTGATTAATATGCTGCAGATGTTCGCATTAGTTATAGTTCAAAATGCTTTGGCGCAATAATCAAAAGAATGGCTTAATATTTAAGGTCATTACAAACAATTAATTTTTACACTAAGAATTAATAATTGCAATTTTGGAGGTAAACATCTGCCCGAATCAAGTGATGAGAAGAAAGAGACAATCTACACCTTGTGCCTGGAAATGGGATTAAGTAAATTCTAGTACCGGGCATTTAGAAATAGAACCTATAACGTTTATAGATTTAATTAAAAGAAATTAGGAATAATCCGGTCCTTGTATATTTTAACGCGACCTCATCAACGGTTAATACCTTTTGTCCGTCACTTGTTAGCAGCGGGCTGTTTGTAAATTGTATAATAAATGAGACCTTTAAACAGAATAGTAGTAAAAACTTTAGC
The DNA here is from genome assembly GCA_038222995.1 of Bacteroidia bacterium. Classification (GTDB taxonomy): domain Bacteria; phylum Bacteroidota; class Bacteroidia; order B-17B0; family Aurantibacillaceae; genus UBA4416. The sequence continues at coordinate 1,018 of JBBRHI010000390.1, forward strand.
TTTCGTTTTGGGATTTATTAACTTAAAATTGCAGAACAGGTTTGCCAATTTCAAAAACAGGATTTATTCTGAAATTATAAAAAAGGCATTTAACAAATGCGGTGAGGGATTTTACATTGGCTCGCCGGCATATATAATAGGGGCGCATTACATGACGATAGGCGATAATTTTGAGTCTCTCGCCAGGCTCAGGCTTGAGGCTTATGATTATGTAAACGGGATTAAGTATAATCCCAGAATAATAATTGGTAATAACGTTGCAATTAATTTTGATTGCCACATTGGCTGCATAAACGAAGTTACTATAGGTAACAATGTTTTAATTGCCAGCAAAGTTTATATTACCGATCATTTCCATGGCGATACCAGCTTGGAAAGCCTGAAAGTACCACCAAGGGAAAGGCCTATTTTGTCAAAAGGGCCGGTTATTATAGGGGATAACGTGTGGATTGGCGAAGGAGTAACAATTATGCCAAATGTTAAAATTGGAAATAATTCAGTAATAGGCGCGAATGCCGTGGTTAATAGAGATTTTCTGCCCTTTTCAATTATAGGGGGGGTGCCGGCAAAATTAATTAAAAGCGCGCTTGACGCATAGTTGATTTTGCTTTTAATTAATATACAAATGTTTGATAAAATAAATAAAAAGGCACGCGTAATAGCATTTTATTTACCGCAGTTTCACCCTACGCCCGAGAATGATGAATTTTGGGGCAAAGGATTTACTGAATGGACCAATGTAGGTAAAGCGAAGCCTCTCTTCAAAGGCCATTACCAGCCCCATGTACCGGCCGATTTGGGTTATTACGATTTAAGGCTGCCCGAATCAAGGCAGGCCCAGGCCGAAATGGCGAAGGAATATGGAGTAGAGGGGTTTTGTTACTGGCATTATTGGTTTGGCGACGGTAAAAGAATATTGGAACGGCCATTTGACGAAGTGCTGGAGAGCGGGAAACCGGATTTTCCATTTTGTGTGGGCTGGGCAAACGAAACCTGGAGCGGCATTTGGCATGGCGAAGCCAATAAAGTATTGATTGAGCAAAAATATCCCGGCAGGGACGACTATAGGCGGCATTTCTTAAGCCTTGTTAAGGCATTTAAGGATCCTCGGTATATAAAGGTTGATGGGAAACCCGTGGTATACATTTACCGACCTCACTTGATCCCGGATGCAACAGCGTTTTTTGAAGAGTGGCGGGGGATGGCAAATGAACATGGCTTGCCCGGAATTTATTTTGTTGGCCATTGCCTGCAATTTGAACAGAAAGACGAAATTTTGAAATTAGGGTTTGATGCTGTAAATATTTCACGAATGTTTGATATAGAACGGCTTACCACATCAAAAATAAAGCGGGGAATGTTGCACAGGATATTAAAAAAACTGCGTGTGTACGACTATGAAAAAGCATCGGCATACTTTGTGGGCGAAGAAGAAAAGGCGTTGGATTGCATACCCACAATTATCCCCAACTGGGACAACTCGCCCCGGAGCGGCGGCAAAGCCTATATAATGGTCAACTCGACGCCCCGGAAATTTCAGAATCACGTAAAACAGGTGCTCAAAACAATTGAGCATAAGCCGGAAGAAGCGGCACTTGTTTTTTTAAAATCGTGGAATGAATGGGCTGAAGGTAACTACGTAGAACCCGATTTAGTTCATGGAAGGGGTTACCTGGAGGCCCTGCGCGATGAGGTGATAGCCAAATAACCAGGACGTATTTTTGCTGCTGCATAATTGAGCCGGCAGAGAGCCGGCCTGCGTGCGTGATTAAACTTTGGCCCGAAAGTTAATATCTTTACAAAATTATTTAAATCCGTAAAAATTGCTTTTATATCTGTCCTTATTTATCTTTTTAGGGGGGCTGTCTTTTTTTGACTATCTAAAGATTTCTAACTTAAACCGGATTTTGCTGGTTTGGGGCGGAGGCATTTTTGCATTTTTGCTTTTTTGGTTGCTGGCAAGCATAAGATGGGAGACAGGTACAGACTGGGACAACTATTATGACGCCTTTTATTTTTTTTCCGACGTTTACCGCAAGCTTTTTGAACCCGGTTTCGGGTTTATGCTTTCTATTGTAAGAGGATGGACCGATAACTATACTGTTTTTTTGACCATCCTTTCATTTTTATGCCTTTCATTGAAATTTAAATTTTTTTTCAAGTATCATAAAGAGACTATTTTCACTGTGCTTCTGTTGTTTTTGTGCTACTACTTCGCTGACATTTTTGCGGTAAGGCAAAACCTGGCAATTTCACTAACACTCGTGAGTACTATATTCATCATTGAACGGAGACCCATTTTATTTACGATTTTTGTATGCTTAGCCGTATCATTCCACGTTTCCACCGTTTTATATTTTGTTGCATACTATGTTTATTGGGCTAAAATTTCTGATAAATTTCTTTTTGCCCTTACTGTGTTAAGTGTCATCTTTGGTATTTTGAGCCTTGATCAAAAATTATTGGACTTAACGCTGAAAGTTGTCGGCGCAGACGGGCGTATTGGTGAAAAAATCACTAGCTATTTAAACGGTGATGACGGCACCACCATTGCCAACCCAATGATCATGTATATGTTAGGTATGATTAAGCGCTGCATCTTTATCCCGATTTTTGTATTTATCAGGAATAAATTAAGAGATACTGACCCTAAAATCGAGGGGTATTTTAAACTGTATATGGTGGGCAATATCATCTACTTTATGTTTTCTAAAGACCTTACTGTCTTTGCCCGTGCATCGGTGTCATTTTTGTTTTT
>JBBRHI010000391.1:0-3774 GCA_038222995.1 Bacteroidia bacterium
GTAAAACCTTATAAAAGTTTGATAAGCTTGGTTAGAATCTCTAAAATGCTATCGAATGCAAAAATGATTATACATACTGCTAACAAATAATTTTAACTGAACAGATCAATTATGAAAAACACAGCACTTACACAAACACATACTTCCTTAGGAGCTAAAATGGTTCCGTTTGCAGGCTATAATATGCCGGTTTCTTACAGCGGTTTAAACGATGAACATGCTACAGTGCGTAACGGCGTTGGTGTATTTGATGTAAGCCATATGGGCGAATTTATTTTAAAAGGAGATAACGCTCTTAACCTGATACAAAAGGTAACCAGTAATGATGCTTCCGTTTTAACCGACGGAAAAGCGCAATATTCTTGTCTACCAAACAACGACGGGGGTATTGTAGACGATTTAATCGTATACCGTATTGATGAAAAAACTTATATGCTGGTAGTGAACGCTTCTAATATTGATAAAGATTGGAACTGGATTAAGCAAAACGATACCTGGAATGTTGACATGAAAAATATTTCTGAAGACACATCTTTATTGGCTATTCAAGGCCCTAAAGCACTGGATACTTTACAAAAATTAACCGATGTTAAATTAGCCGATATTCCTTACTATTCTTTTGTGAAAGGAACATTTGACGGTATTGATAATGTTGTTATTTCTAACACAGGTTATACGGGTGCAGGAGGCTTTGAAATTTATTTTGAAAATCAGAATGCGGAAAAAATATGGAATGATATTTTTGAGGCAGGTAAAGAATTCGGCCTTAAGCCTATTGGCTTAGGCGCACGTGATACCTTACGTTTAGAAATGGGCTTTTGCTTATATGGCAATGACATTGATGATACAACGTCACCTATTGAAGCAGGATTAGGATGGATCACAAAATTCACTAAAGAGTTTACCAATCGTGCAGCTATTGAAAAACAAAAAACAGACGGCGTTACTAAAAAATTAGTGGGCTTTGAAATGATTGACAGAGGAATTCCCCGCCATGATTATGAAATAGCTGACGCAGAAGGAAAAATTATTGGTAAAGTAACATCAGGTACACAGTCTCCCACCCTGAACAAGGCTATTGGCATGGGTTACGTAAATAAAGAATTTGCAAAAGCCGATACCGAAATTTATATTATGATAAGAGATAAAGCCATTAAAGCGAAGGTTAGTAAAATACCATTTTTGAAAAAGTAATTTAAAGTATAAAGATCAAAGTATCAAGATTGTTGATCTTTGTACTTTAATTTAAACCAAGATAAATGAACATAGAAGTTTGTCACACACCACAGGCCTATAGTCTTTTTCATAAAGAAGACTCTATTGTTGTAGTCATTGATATCTTTAGAGCTACATCAGCTATTGTTACCGCGTTTTATAACGGAGTCAGCAAAATGATCCCGGTTGCAACCGTAAATGAAGCTAAAGAATATCAACGTAACGGTTACCTCGCTGCCGCTGAACGAGACGGTGAAGTGATAGAAGGTTTTGAATTGGGAAACAGTCCTTTCGGTTACATGAACAATAAAGTAAAAGGAAAAATTATTGCTATATCCACTACAAATGGCACACAGGCCATTGAAGCAAGCCGTAAAGCGTCTAAAATTGTAATCGGCAGCTTTTTAAACCTTGATGTATTATGCGAATACCTGGTGGCTCAAAAAAAAGACGTGATCTTGTTATGCGCCGGTTGGAAAAATAAATTTAACCTGGAAGACACTGTATTTGCAGGTGCTGTAGTAGAGGAATTAACTTCGCAAAACCATTATCAAATTGATTGCGATTCGGCTATTGCGGCTAAACATTTATATAATTTGGCAAAAAATAATTTGTTTGATTTTCTTGCAGACTCTTCGCACCGTAAACGTTTAGCAAAATTAGATCTCGAGCGTGACATTAAATACTGCCTAACACCAAATCAATGTCCTGTAATACCTATTATGGAAGGCAAATATTTAGTTAAGCTTTAATTATTTTATGGAAAACCTTATACCGATCGGTAAACGCTCCTCTCTTCTTATTAAAGAAAATATATTCAGCTTAGTTATTATACCTACGGATCAAAAACGTAAAACAGGTATTTTGTTTTTATGGTTGTTTGCCTGGACGGTAAGCGGATTGATTGTTATGACCAGCTATCCGCAGATGCAACCAAACGCTAAACTATTTATGATCGTATGGCTTGCCTTTTGGGCTTACTTCGAATTTAAGATCATAAGGGTATTTATGTGGAAACGATTCGGTAAAGAGAAATTGTGGATCAAGAACGGTACTGTATTTTACCGGCAAGAAATAAACGGCAGGGGAAAAATTAAACAATACGACATTCATTTAATGTCTGACCTCAAAGTAATTGAAGTTGAAAAAACGAATTTCGCCGACAGCTTTAACCAAAGCTTTTGGGTGAAAGGCGGAGAGCGCATTCAGTTTATATGCCAATCAAAAGTTATTAAATTGGGAATGCAATTGCCTGATGAAGATGCGGTAAAGATTGTTTCGCAATTAAGTAATTTTTTAAAACGCATTTCTTAGCTAATGGAAATACAGCATTTAATTTCTTAAATCATTCCGGCATACTATCTATATTTTTCCAATTCTCAATTTTCAGTTTTTCAAAAAACTCGTTTTCTTCAATTTCTCTTACCTGCCCTGCTTGCAAATCTCCTAATGCCAGGTCTTCAATGGAAACCCTCACCAATCGCTTACAGGGATGGTATACTTCCGCAACCATTTTACGGATCTGGTGGTACTTTCCCTCTGTTAAGGTCATGCGGAGCCATGTTTGCGGAAGGTCTTCCCTGAATTCATGTTCGCGTTTATGCAGTGTAACGGGTTTTTCAATAATATCGACTTCACATTCAGAAGTTGTATAATACACTCCTCCTTTTATTCGTATGGATATTCCTGTTCTTAATTTATGTAACGTTTCAGGACTTACCCTTCTTTCAACCTGTATCACATACGTGCGTTTATGCGGTGTAGCGCTTTCAAATAATAATTTAGTAACTCTTTTATTGGTGGTTAATATCAGCAGCCCTTCCGAGTTGTTGTCCAATCGGCCAATAGCGTGCGTGCCCTCAGGAAAATTAAAATCTAAAGAGCCTAATAAATTTACGTTATCAGGACTTACAAACTGGGAAACCATTTTGTAAGGTTTATTAATAATAAAATAACGGTTCCCAAGATCAATCATTTTGTACAGGCTTATACCCGAATAGTTTAAGAAGGATAAACGTTATTAAAAACCCTGCAACACCTGCCACAACGGATAAAGCTGTAGCGCCTACCAGGTAAATCCAACCCATGTTTATTGCCGTCTTAATAGTTATAGCATGGCTAAAGCTTAAATGCACCTGTTCTTTTAATACGGATTCGCCCATTTTTATACTTGCATATATTATTAAGGGAATCATAGGCGGAACACTTATTTGCGCGGTTAATCCCACAATTACTTTATTGAGCTTAAAATATATGGCCGCAAATATTGCCAGTGCAAATTGAAATCCCCAGATGGGCACGATCCCGAAAAACAACCCTACTCCTACTGATACCGACTTATTGAAAGCACTTTCATGAGCAGCAATTACCTCTTCTTTCCAGGCCTTCTTAAAATTCTTTAAAGTCATTTTTCGAATCAGCATGACAGGCCTCCAAAATATTGCCGCCAATATAACCAAATATGTATTTAAAAAACTGATGCGTGTAGAATCAACACTCGGTTTAAAATGAGATATCCGCTCGCCTTGCGGAGCATAGTAAACACTTACCGGAACAGAC
>JBBRHI010000392.1:0-3748 GCA_038222995.1 Bacteroidia bacterium
CCCGGCGAAACCGCTACCGTATCACAACAAAAATTACTGGACAAAGGGTTTAATTTTTCGTACTACACAAATGCAATTTCAACAAAAACGGGTAAAAACTATTTGTTTTGCTATGAATACGGCTACTTACCTATTGAAGGAAATTATTACCTGCTGGTAAAACGCAAAACAGACAGTTAGCTTTCTATAACAATAGAAACCTTATCTACAGGGCCATGCATAGGCGGTACTAATTTAGTGACCACTACTTTTGCATGAATTAACTGAGGAAATGTTTTTATTAATGTGTCGAAGATCCGTTTGCCGGCATGTTCAATCAGCTTGGAACGGATAGCCATCTGTTCCCTGCAAATATTAAATACGGTGCAATAATCGATCGTCAGTAACAGATCATCTTTATCCGCAGCTTCCATAAAGTCGATCTGCATATAAACATCTACAATGTATTCGCCGCCTATCATGCCTTCTTCCTCAAGGCAGCCGTGGTATGCGTATAATTTTATGCCCTCAACCGTTATATGATTTTTCATGTTCTGTTTTTATGTTTAACCGCAGATGGCGCAGAGGTATTTAAGCAAAGTTAAAAGAGTTTTTTACATCTAATAACTCATACACTAAATACTGATCTCTCCCCTTAAATTACTTTCCAATAATTGTTTTGATTTAGCCGGCGTTAGTTTTTTACCGAGCACATACATTAATTTGGTAACAGCACTTTCAAATGTAATATCAGAACCGCCTACCACCCCAATTTTTTTTAGCTTACTGCTGGTCTCATACATGCCCTGTATTACCTTGCCTTCGGCGCATTGTGTTACATTGTAAATTATAATTCCCTTATCAATAGCTTGTTTTAAAGCATCAATAAACCACTCTTCCGTGCTTGCATTACCGGCCCCGAATGTTTCAAGAATTACCGCCTTTATTCCCTCCGTATTTAAAACAGACAGGGTGATTTTTTTACTTAATCCCGGAAACAATTTTAAAACAGCAATATCATTATCCAATTCACAATGCACTACAAATTGTTTTTTGGAAAGTTTTAATAAAGCCGACGGATTATATTGTATATCCACGCCCGCCTCTGCCAATGCAGGATAGTTAGGTGATTTAAAGGCATCAAAATGTGCCGAATTGTATTTATACGTTCTGTTACCGCGGTATAATTTGTATTCAAAATAAATACATACTTCACTTACAACAGGCTTATTATTTTTTTGTGCGGAAGCTATTTCAATGGCGGTAATTAAATTTTCTTTACCGTCGGTTCTTATAATTCCTATCGGTAATTGCGAGCCGGTTAAGATCACCGGCTTCGTTAAATTTTCCAGCATAAAGCTTAGCGCGCTTGCGGTATACGACATGGTATCAGAACCATGCAATATCACAAAGCCGTCGTGTTTATTATAATTTTCTTTAATGATCCCCGCAAGCTCTATCCATACGCGGGGGTGCATGTTAGAGGAATCTATCGGCTTTGAAAAAGAAATAGAGGACAGGTCAATGTCAAACTTTTCAAGTTCCGGAATTTGTTTGGTGAGGGCTTTAAAATTAAACGGCTTCAATTCACCAGTACGAACATCCTGCATCATGCCAATGGTGCCGCCGGTATAGATAAGAAGAACGGAAGGTTTTGTAGCCATAGACTGAAAAGAAACAAGACTAACGAGACGCGAAACTTTATTCATCCTGCCTCTCTTTAGTCCTGTATCCGTGTTTCAAATTAAAATGGTAAATCGTCGTTATCGGAAACACTGCTGTTAAATACAGGTGCTTTTGTACTCTCGTTCATTCCTGAATTTGAGTTTTGTGAAGGCGCGCTTGTTTGTACGCCGCTTGATTTTTCCAAACGCCATGCTTCTAACGTATTGAAATACTTAATGCCTTGCGGCCCGTTCCATTCGCGGCCTCTTAAATTAAACTGTACTTTAATTTCTTCTCCTTCGTTAAACTGATCCAACATAGAGCATTTATCTTGCGTTACCTGGAAACTCACATACTGAGGGTACGGTGTGCTTAAATCGGTAGCCAATACGAAATCTCTTTTTTGAAATTTATCGCTTACTTTTTGTGTGTCGAACTTTACTTTTAATTGTCCTGTTACTTCCATGATATATATTTATTTTTAATTTCTTCGGTTCCTTCAAATTTACAACAATAACAAACTTCTTCGCCAAAACTTAATTCACAAAACAGCTAATGTTTTAACAATGCCTTAAACATTCGGTAAAACAACTCATAAAAAAACCTCCCGTTTTATGGAGAGGTTTTATGATAAAGGATCTCAAGAAAGAACTATACTTTTATTTTTTGTCCTAGACGTAATGTTTTTGTTTGCCTGATGCCATTCTTTTTGCAGATAGAGGATATGGTGGTATGATTTTTTTGAGCAATTCTCCCTAAGGTATCGCCTTTTCTAACCGTGTAAATTCTTCCTTTTCCGGTTGCCTTGCCTTTCCCGGTGCTAACATGGGCGTAATTTAAATCTCTTTTCTGACGGGTATGTAAAGCTCTCAGGTCGTATTTTGTTTCTACATCCGATTTGGTGATCATACACTCATTCTTTTTTAGAGTACCGGTGGCATAATCAATAAAATCTTCGGTATCCATTGCCTGGCCTAAATAACGCATTTCAAAATGTAAGTGTGAGCCGAATGAGTGGCCTGTATTCCCACCTAAGCCAATATTTTGCCCGGCTTCTACCATTTGCCCGGCTTCTACATTTATTTTTGACAGATGTGCATAAACAGTTTCCAACCCGTTAGCATGCCTTATAATCACTACATTTCCGTAGCTCCTGTTAAGTTTAGCAATACGAACCATCCCGTCAAAAGCCGCCACAACACTGTCTCCTGTTTCTAAATTAATATCGGTACCATAGTGAGGCCGTCTTTTTCTCCAACCGAAAACTGAGGTTAAATTTCCCTTATACGGTAAAACAAATCCACAATCTGTAGGTTCGGTTAAACGTATAACAGCAGAATCCTGCTTAAAGCTTGCCGCAAAAGAGTAAGGATGTATGGTTGACGTATCCCATGAGGAATACAAGTCATTAGAAGGAAAAGCCAATAAGGAATCCACTTCTTCCTCTTCATGCTCCTCATTTAAAACCAATATTGCCGGATTGATGCTTACTTTAGTTGTATCGTCTCTTTTTACCGCTTTCTTTTTTCCGTCATCTTTTACCGGTTTTTCATCCGGGTTATATACAACATAAAACTTTGGCTTAATACTTGAATGAGCAATACTTAAATTAGCGGGAATAAATGCGCTTAGTACTAGTGATGTACTCACGAATGCTGAAGCTAATATTATTTTTCCCGTTTTCATTGGTAATTTTAAGTTTCGCAAATTTGTTCTTTTTTTTGAATAAAGCAAGTGTTAATTGCTGTTAACACCCTTAAAGTTATTAACAATTTTAAAAGAATGACTTTTGAAATAAAACAAATAACTGTTAATCAGTATTTTACAATAAATTTACCTGTTTGTTTAATTGCTCGTAATCTGGGAATTCATTTAAAATATGAGGCGCTTGATCCGTTATTTTAATACAGATATGTTTATTTCCGTTACTTATAAATATGTAAGGAACCTTTAAAGTTAAATTATACCGTAAACTTTGGTTAATTACTTTTTGATCTAATACTACTTCCGGAGCCTTACATTCTATAATTACTAAAGGCTTTAAAGCGCTATTGTAAATAACCGCGTCGGTCCTTCTTTTAGTCCCGTTCAACAGCAATTGTTT
>JBBRHI010000393.1:0-3742 GCA_038222995.1 Bacteroidia bacterium
AATGGTTAAAGGCCCGTTTAAAAAATTGTATCATCAACATCTGTTTAAAGAAGAAAACAGTCAAACCATTATGATAGATGTGTTTGAATTAAAAGCGCCATTGGGCATTTTAGGCAGATTGGCAGAAAACCGGTTTTTGACAAAGTATATGGAACGCTTTCTGTTAATAAGAAATGTGCGCATTAAAGCAGTTGCCGAGAACCGGGAATGGACAAAATATATTTAAAATCCCTTTACTGACGTTTTGACGTTAAAAACTTTTTGGCTTTTAATTTGCTTTCCGATAAGCAACAATTACATTTGTTTAACAACTTAAAAACACAGCTTATGTTTGATCAAAATGAATTTAAAAAATATGCCACAAAACATATCGGCATCAATAGCTTAACTCTTGACAGCTACGTGTCTGCCATTACTCCCGGAATAAGAAATTTAACTCCAAACATTATTGAAGAACGCCAGTTGAACGTTTCTGTTCTGGATGTGTTTTCCCGTTTAATGATGGACAGGATCATTTTTTTAGGAACCGGTATTAATGACCAGGTAGCTAACATTGTTCAGGCTCAATTATTGTTTTTAGAATCAGCTGATTCTAAAAAAGACATTCAAATTTATATGAATTCACCGGGAGGCTCTGTGTATGCGGGTTTAGGTATTTATGATACCATGCAAATTATTAAACCCGATGTGGCAACTATTTGTACAGGTATGGCGGCCAGCATGGGCGCTGTATTACAATGTGCGGGAGCTAAAGGAAAACGTACAGCGTTAAAACATGCGCGTATCATGATTCACCAGCCATTAGGCGGTGCAGAAGGACAAGCGTCTGACATTGAAATTACGGCCCGCGAAATTCAAAAATTGAAAAAAGAATTATACACTATTATTGCTGACCATAGCGGCCAAACGTATGAAAAAGTATGGGCAGACAGTGACCGTGATTATTGGATGACGGCTCAGGAAGCCAAAGATTACGGTATGATTGATGAAGTATTAATTAAAAAATAATGTATTCATATCAACTGACTTTAAAGAAGCCTCTGCCGATAGCAGGGGCTTCTTTATGCGTTAAATTTAAACTCCTTATATACTTCCCAGTTTTTTTCTGCCTGCTTTAATAAACAAAAAGAATCACAGATAAATTCTGCGCTGAATTCTTTATGCTTGTAGTCGTCCCATAATTTGTAAAAAACAGGTTTTTTCAAATCTCTGAAAGCTATGGTAACATGAGGATGAAAGCCACGCATATCATCACTCTGATTAAACAATTGCAATTTTTGTTTAGCGTGCTTCACTAAATTTATTTGCAATTCATGCAGTGTTTCGTTTTTAACCACATCTATAAAAACAACCCGCGGCTCAAAACGGTTATAATCTTTTAGTTGAACGGAAACCGGATTTTCAAATTTAAAAGAAGCCAATTCAGAAATTAGTTTCTCCTCTTTTTTTTCTTCCCAACTAAAAGGCATATGCAATGTTATATGCGCGGGTGAACGCAACGCGCCTTTAGTGCCGTAAGTTTCAAAAATGGTTTGTTTTATATCCTTAACTTCAGATAATAGCGGTTCGGGCGGAACTATGGCTATAAAGTACTTATGAAGCATTAAATCTTAACGCCAATAACCAATACATCATCCACCTGGTCTTGCACTCCCTGCCAATTTGTAAAGGCTTTATCCAAAACGGCATAGTGCGCTTCTATAGGTAAGTCAACCGCTGAAAGCAACCCATCCTTTAATTGGTTGTATTTAAATTTTTTACCTTTTGGTCCGCCGAACTGATCGGCATAGCCATCCGTATAAATGTAAACACAATCGTGTTTTAAGAGCTGAAACGTGTGATTTGTAAAGGTATCTGCAATGCCGTCTGTGTTGCTGCCTATAGGAAATTTATCGGATTTTATTTCTAACAGGTCTGTTCCGTAAAACACTTCCCGGTTACTCTTAGGCGTGTAAGTAGCAGAAATATTTTTTCGGATAATGCACACCGGGTTAAATGCGCCGGCATATTGCAAGGTGAGTGTTTTAAAGTTAATGTTACATAAAGCCAAGTCCATTCCGTCTTTCACGGCATTAATATCCGACGACTGGCGCAGCGTGTCATTTACGGCAATATCTAAATGTTGTAAAATATCTGCGGGCCGGGTTAACTTTTTATCCTGTATAGCCTGCGTTAATGAATTTAAACCAATTACGCTCATCATGGCTCCGGGCACGCCATGCCCTGTACAATCAACGGCAGCAAACAATACCTCATCATTAATTTCTTCCACCCAATAAAAATCGCCGCTCACTATATCTTTAGGTTTATAAAACACCATGCTTTTTGGCAGTAACGATTTTACCCGTTCCTGTGTAGGAATAATGGAAAGTTGTATTCTTAAAGCATAGCGGATACTGTCTGTTATTTCCTGCTCTTTATGTTTTAAAGACGCCGTACGCTCTTCAACTATTCTTTCTAAATTAAGATGTGCTTCTTTAAGTTGTTTGGTGTGCATTTTAAACGCCGCAAAGCCAAGGCAAAGTACAACAATACATACACCTATAACTGAATATAAAAACGAATGCGATACTAATAATATATATAAACTTAAACCCATACAAAAAACATAACTCTTTTAATCTCTGCAAACTGTGCATATATTTGTATAGCTAAAATTATACATTTTAATTTAAAAAATAACTATTGTTTACCTATGGCCGAAGATATTGAGATAACGGGAACGACGAAAGAAGAAAAATACAGATCTCTTTTGCCGCAGATAAAAGGCTTGCTGGAAGGGGAACCCGATACTATTGCCAACATGGCAAATATTTGTGCCGCACTAAAATTCGGCCTCAACTTTTTTTGGGTAGGATTTTATTTAATTAAAGACGAACAACTTGTTCTTGGGCCTTTCCAGGGCCCTGTAGCCTGCACCCGCATCCATAAAGGCAAAGGTGTTTGCGGAACCTCGTGGCAAAACAACGAAGTACTTATTGTAGACGATGTAGATCTTTTTCCGGGGCATATTGCCTGCAGCTCCTTATCCAGATCCGAAATTGTATTGCCGGTTTATAATTCAAAAAAAGAAATTATAGGGGTATTTGATGTAGACAGTGAACACCTTGCATCCTTTGATAAAACAGATGAGTTATACTTGAAACAAATTTTAGACACCTTAGTATTTTAACATTTTACGGGTATATCCGTTGCAGATATAATATTCGTTTGGTTATCTTTAACTAAATTAATTATGATAGAAGTAACACGTGTTTTTGATATTTTAGAATTGTATAAAACAGGCTATACAAAAGAAGACCTTTTGTGTGCCAAGGAGAACAAGCAATGGAAAAAGTATTCCGGTAACGATTTTATTAATTATTCAGATTGGGTAAGCTTCGGCTTGTTTGCTTTAGGTTTAAAAGAGAATGATAAAATAGCCATCATCTCTAATAACAGGCCCGAATGGAACTTTTGTGATTTTGGCTGCCAACAGGCCAACATTGTTTCCGTTCCTGTATTTCCTACTATCAGCAACCATGATCTTCAATTTATTTTAAACCATTCGGAAGTAAAAGCAGTATTCATTTCCGATAAAATGATCTATTCGAAATTAGTTGCTATCGAAAAAGAAATTCCTCATGTAAAATTTGTGATCAGCTTCGATCCTATTGAAGGATTAATGTCTTTTGCGGATTTTATTGAAACAGGAAAAAACAATTCCATACCCGATAAAATAGAAAGCATTAAAACATCCATT
>JBBRHI010000394.1:0-3736 GCA_038222995.1 Bacteroidia bacterium
CTTTATAGCCTCAACAACAGAAACATAAACATCACCTAATTTGTAAGCGCCGGTTTCGTAATATTTTCCAACTACTGCAATATTAACTTCACTCTTGTAAGCGCTGATTTTGGTGATTTTATTTGCTAAATTTTTCCACTCGCCTAAGTTATTCTTTTTAGCCTTTAAGGTAAATTTAGCTAAAATTTTATCTGTCAGTTTTTGCTGATCAAAATTCATTGGAACCTGGTAAATACTCTCAACATTTGGAGCTGCAATAATATTTTCGGCCGGTACGTTACAGGTCCACGCTAAGGTTTCCCTGCGGCGGTCATCAATAGCTAGTTCAGCGCGAGCAATAATAAAATCCGGTTGAATACCGCTACCAATTAAAAGTCTTACAGATGTTTGAGCAGGCTTACTCTTCATTTCCCCTACCGAAGGCGGTGTTGGTAAATAAGCAACGTGAATATGAACTACATCGCGTCCGTCGCGATACTTCATTATGCGGTTTGCTTCCATAAACAAAATGTTCTGATACTCGCCTACGGTTCCGCCAATTTCCGCAATAACAAAATCTGCTTTACGTTCTATGGCAGCTTTTTCCAAACGTCTAATTATTTCTTCCGGTACGTGAAGCGCAACCTCTACGTCTTCACCGTCGTATTCAAAATTTCTTTCTTTACGGATAATTTCCTGGTAAATTTGTCCATTGGTAATATAGTTTGTACTGGATAAATCACTATTTAAAAAACGTTCGTAATTACCTAAATCCTGGTCTGTTTCCACACCATCTTTAGTAACAAACACCTCGCCGTGCTCCTGAGGACGGATAGTGCCGGCATCAACATTTAAATACATATCACACTTTACCGGCGCAACTCTGTAGCCGCGGCTTTCGAGCAGCGCAGCGATTGAGGCTGTAGTAATACCCTTGCCAACAGATGAAATAACTCCACCGGAAACAAAAATAAATTTTGTATCCAATTTTTTAGCTTTTCTAGGTTTGATGTGATAGGACATGGGTGTTATTATTTTATTTAGTAAATCTAATTGACTGAATTATTTTATTTAGTAGCTGGTCAACTTCGTCTGAGCCTTTGTCCTTACTATAATATTGTATCAAATATTTCGCGCCACCATGTTCAAAAAAAACTTGCCTGTAAATCCCCAAACCAACTAAAGATTCCCCTCCCGCGGGTAAATAAGTTATATGGTATTTAGCCTCAAAGCCTTTAGAATCAGCTACTTTAACCTCCGCTGTATCGGTACCATCATATTTAATTACATTTGCATCAGATTTTAAGGAATTAAGTGTATTTTGAGCATATATTTCCGGTGTAAATGACGAATTTTGTTCTGTGGTTTTATTTATACTTAAAATTAAACCTTCGCCTAAAGTTTTTTCTGGAACTGCCCATGAAAACGGTATAACAAAGTTAACAGATGGCGCAGTTCCAAACCCTAGGCTTTGGAATTTATAATTTGTCGGCGGATAACTAAATTGAAACCCGTAATCTGTATTTTTATAAACTTTCCAATCTTTAGGAGTAGCCTGTGAAATTGGAGTTGTAGTGGCAGCTGGAACTTCTTTAACCTCATGCTTTGGCAAACCGGCTTGAGTTTCTTCGTAAACTTTTTCCCTGTTGTTGCTTTGTACCTGAGAAAATACTACAAGGCCGATGCCGGAAAACAAAAAAACAACGATAAGAACTAAAAGCAAAATTTTTAAATTTGGATTTGTTTCCCAAACAGATTGTCTTGTTGGTTGTGGTTGCATTTGTTCCATAAACTATTCAGCTTCAACTTGTAAATTAATTACTGCGGGAAGGTTTTGAGCAAGTTTTACTTTAACTTCATGCTTACCTAATTCTTTAATAGGCTTTTGTAAAGATATCTGACTTTTTTCTAACAATAAACCCATCTTAGAATTTACAGCAGTAATGATATCCTTTTCATGAATCCCAGAAAAAATCTGGCCTTTATCTCCCACCTTAACTTTTAACATAAAGGTTCTTTTTTCTAAATCTAATTTCAATGCTTGCAACCGTCTTAATTCTTTTTGATGCTTTGCATCAGACTCCATTTTTTCTTTAACAACCTTGGCCTGAATCTCCGCAGTCGCAACTTGAGCAAAGCCCTTTGCAATTAAAAAATTCTTGGCGTAGCCGTCGTTTACGTCTTTAATTTCTCCCTTTTTACCAGCTCCAGGCTGATCTTTTATAAATATAATTTTCATAGGATCACAGATTGTTCGCAGACTTTACAGATTACGCTAATCGCGACCTGCGATATCTGCGTTATCTGTCCATCTGCGATCTTTAATAACAAATAAAGGTTCCCCCGCAGCAGATTAGCTGCAAAGACACAAATATAATTTCGAAGTAGGGCTCCGAGGCGTTGAACCTGTATTTCCGACCAGAGGTAGATCCGCCTCTGGCGGAAACTCCCTGCCTACCGCAGGCAGGCTCGGCTCACAAATTAAATAGCAAGCTATATACTTTGTCTCGCTCTACGTCCCCAATAAAAAAACTCTCCGGTGAAAGAGAGACGGCGGGCGTATGCCCTTAAGGCTCTCTCTTAGTATACTAGATTTTTGAATGTGCGCAAGTCTGAGTGTTAATTACGAGGAGTCCCCTTGTAACTCCCTTATTTAAAAGGGATAAACCTATATTTTTAAGTATCTTCTGATTGCCAAGAAAGTTGAAACAATAGAAAGCACTAACGAGACAGCAAAAAGAATCACTATTAAATAGCCGTAGTTAAAAAGGTAATTTCCGTAAACATTAAGATTTGGGTTAACGTATTCAGTAATCTTAGGAATAACTTTTGTGAACACCGGAATAAATAAGCCGATAGTTATTAAAGTCGATAGAATGCTGTACAAAATACTTTCAACTAAAAACGGACCTCTAATATACCAGTTCGTCGCGCCCACTAGACGCATAATTTCAACTTCTTCTTTGCGATTATAAATTGTTAAGCGAATGGTATTAAAAATTAACAAAACGGCAATTAACGCAAATACAATTACCAAAGCCAAGCCAAAAGTAATAATAAACTTTAAAATCTTATTTAAGCGGTCAATAACTATTCTATTGTCTTCAAAATTTACTTTATCGATAAAGTTTTTGTACTTATCTCCCTGAAGCTTTTGTGCGATTGAAGTGTAGTCCTCTAAATTATTGGCTTTAATATGCAATGTTGCGGGAAGAGGGTTTTCTGTAAGTTCATTTAAAGACTGGGTGATTAAAGGATCATTGCTGTGCCTTCCTTTAAAGTCGTCAAAGGATTGAACTGCGGAAACATAAGACACTTCTTTTACTCTACTATCGGATTGCACGTCTGCTTTAATATGGTTAATCTGTTCTTCTGCTAAACCAATTTTAAAATATACACTTATGTCTACAGTATTTTTTATGGTGCCAATGGAATAATTGGTTAGCATAAATAACAAAAACAAGGTCGAAAAAATTACCAAGGTGATTGTCATAACCATTGTTGCCGCCATAGACAACCAAAGATTGCGTCCAAAATTGGTTAAACCCGTTTTAACTATTCTTAAAAATGCGACCATAGAATTAGTGTGTAGTGATTAGTGTGTTGTTAATAGCCTGACTGATTACTAACCTTCCCACTCATTTTTTATAATTGATAACTACCTTTTTCCTGCTCCATTGTTATCTTACCTTCTTCGATTGTAATAACGCGCTTTTTAACTTTGTTGACTAAATCAGCTGCGTGAGTTGCCAAAATA
>JBBRHI010000395.1:0-3726 GCA_038222995.1 Bacteroidia bacterium
GTAAAGGCGTTTGACATTACTTCGCTTACCGACATCCCGTTTAATCGCGCTACAAACGGTTGCGATTGAAATTGTGTAACCAGTAGAGGGCTTAATAAAATGACTAAGCTCATAAGGGCAACAAAGCCAAACAATACTTTCTTTTTGATAAGACCACTGTCTTTTTGCTTACAGTCTTTAATAATACTATTAATAAATAAAACTGTAAATACCGGAACAAGCATAAATGCAAATGCCTGGTAACCCAGCGTTACCAATAAATAAGAGAAGATGCATAATAAGATCGTGTGCCTTGTGCCGGGATCCTCGAGCCACTTTAAAAAGTAAAGCATCACATAAGGCATCCAAACCAATCCTAAAATAGTGACGAGCGATTGTGCATGCCCTGCCATTATACCACTCAATAAATACACACAGGCTATATAAAAACCGGTCTTCGGGTCTTTGGACAAATGCCTTGTCAATAAAAACATGCCTAACCCGGCAAGGAAAAGATACAGGATAAATTGAATGTGTAACACGGTATAATTGTATCCGAACAAAATGCCGGTAATCATTACTTCCGCATTCCAGTTGGTGTACTGCAAATCGGCATGAGCCGGGAAACCCCAAATACGATAAGGATCCCACAGCGGCAATGATCCGTTTTGAAGGCACTCTCCGGCAAAATACTTTACAGGCAAAGCCACATCAATATCATCGTTTAATAAAGTGCTTTGAAAAAAGGTGAGGGGGAAATAGCAGAGTATAACCACCAATAAAAGAAGGAATTGGTATTTATATTTAGGGATGATGTTCAATGCAATACAGCGACCTTAACGAAAAGAATTAGCTTTTTATGAATTTAAACTCCGTACGGCGATTATATTCCTGCTCTTTGTCGGAGCACTCTACACCGTTGGCACAGCGGTTCCTTATTTCTGTTTCTCCTTTACCGATCGCTTTGAGGCGTTCTTTAGCGATTCCTTTTGCTACTAAATAATCAATAACGGCGTTCGATCGGTTTTGAGATAACTTTAAGTTACTCGCATCATCGCCTAAAGCATCCGTATGTGAAATCACTTCCAGCTTTACCAAAGGATAGGCGTTTAAAATAACCAATACCTTATCCAATACAATTTCGTTTTCGGTAAGGATGGTGTATTTTGATGATTCGTAATAGACATTTTCTGTAACTATTAAATCTTTTTTATTGGTGGCGTTAAATTGTTTATACTTCATCGTAATATCATCGTCCTCTTCCATTTCGCTGAGGCGTTCTACATCAATAGCTAAAAGTTTATACTCAAAATTGCCGGCTGCATTTCTTTTAAACTCCGATACCAGTTCACCGTTCTGCTTTGCCAGGTAAACCTTTGGCCCGCCTTTTTCCTTGCCTGTAGATGCTATACGGATACTTAGGTTTTGCGAGGTATCAATTTGCCTGAATTTAAAATCGCCGAAATTATCGGTAGCGGTTGTTTTAATGGTGTCTTTATTTTCCTTCACCAAATACACATTATGCGCGGTTAAAGGCAGTTTACTTTTATCGCCGATCAATAATTTACCCGATATGTCGGCCGTTGAATAAGAGGCATTGACCCTGCAAATGTTTTGAAATGTTTTTTCAAGCACTTCAAAACTGTCTGTTTCCAAGTACAAACGTCCTTTCGGGTTCACCAAAAACAAAGCAGGCATTTTGGTAACTTTAAACGCCGTTACAGCTTTATCTTTCAGTTATCCTTGGGCAAGGTAATTTGTTTTTTTACCGGTGAATTTGGATTTATTATAATTGGTTTCGGTTAATACTTTCATCCATTTATCATAATCTTTTTCAATGCAAATGGTTACGTACTCTATGTCACTTGCCCCCTTACAGGCATTGTTTTGGTATTTGTTTAAGATCTTTTCAATATCATTATTAAACGCGGTCAGTTCTTTAGTTGTTGAAGCTGCCGAATAAAAATAGACCAGTACAAAGCGATCATTCATGGTTTTACCGGTAGGCAAATCAATATTAGTTGCTTTCTTGTCTTGCCCTAACACAGCCACGCGCGAAAACGGGATCTTATCGCCCATACTCAGTTTACCGTTTTTTTGTGCAGAGATTAACCCGCTAAATACTAAAAGAATAATTACACTAAAATGCTTCATATGACTTCGTTTAGATCAAGTGTACTTTTGTGATTCTAAGATAATAAAAATCGTGGGAAAATTACTTTTTGTTAAATTTAAATTCGGTGCGACGGTTATACTCGTGCTCTTTATTTGAACAGTCCACACCGTTTACGCACCTGTTCCTGATCTCTGTTTCACCTTTACCTTCAGGCTTAAGCCGCTCTTTTGCTACACCTTTCGATATTAAATAATTAACTCCTTTTTCTGAACGCTTTATAGACAGCTCCAGGTTGGCCTGATCATCGCCCTGAGAATCGGTATGCGATATGACCAGTAAATTAAACTCCGGATAGAGATCGAGCACCTGTTTTACTTTATCTAATATATGTTTTGAATTTGCATTAAGCTCAGTTTGTCCGAGCTCATAATAAAGTGTTTCGGTAATAACGAAATTAGCCGGTGATTTGGTTTTTATTTGTGTGAACTGAAGATCGGGATCATCCACATCTTCTTCCATGGTTGTAAATAGGGATAATTCTGCTTTTAATAACAGGAACTGAAACCCGTTATCAGTTCCTTTAAACTTTCCTATTCTTCTGCCTGATTGACTTGCCAGTACAACAAACTTTGAACTCTTTTTTTTCTCTTTAACATTGATCACGTAATCCTGCCCAAGGTCAGGAAGCTGGGTATTAAAGTCTCCGTACTTATCGGTGGTTAACTTAGCAATGGTATCATCCTTATTTATTCCCGATAGAATAAATACGGGCTTATTGGCATAAGGCTTATTCGATTTATTTTTCTCTTCTGTCAAAATTTTCAACTTCAAAAACCTTGAGCGCAGTATATTTCCGTCACAGCCTACTTCAGCTATGTCTTCCGTTTTTTTGGTATACCCGCAAAATTCATTCTTTTCATTATATACAACCAGCAACGGAAAATCATCGTCTGTAAGGTTAAATGACTTAAAAACAGAGAGCAAAGGAATCGTATAGATTTGAGTAGGAATAGCCGATTCGAAATCTTTGGATGATTTTTTTGTTAATTGCCCCGCAAAATAGATAGGAAAAATAGACGCTTTGTCTTTATCAAAAACAAATTTAGCACCATTATACATCACTTCTGCCCAAGGCTCTGATTGAAGGTTATAAAACAGGAATACTTTTTTTTCAGACTTTGTTATATCGTATACCTCTGTAGTACCCGTTTTTATTTTAATTTTAAAATCGGTTAACGACAACCGCTGAGGAAAAGTTCGCTGTGCCAAAACGCTCATAAAAGCAAGCAAGGAAACAGTAAAATAAAAAACTCTCAGCATAAAATAGGTTTACTCATTTTGATAAAACTTGAACTCGGTCCTTCGGTTTATTCTGTATTCTTCTTCACTGCATTTAACCCCGTCTATGCAACCATTCAAAGGTTCATCCTCTCCTTTACCAATGGCTTTAACCCTGCTCTTTGGGAGGCCTTTGCTCATAAAATAATTTGCAACCGAAGTAGATCGTTTTAAGGACAATGTTTTATTGGCTTCACTTTCGCCCCTTGAATCGGAGTGAGATATAATTTCGACAGTGGCTTTAGGATATTGTTTTAGCTTTACTAATAATGCATCCAGTTTTGCTTTTGATT
>JBBRHI010000396.1:0-3722 GCA_038222995.1 Bacteroidia bacterium
TTTCATTTATATTATTTTTTATTCATTATTCGAACGGGATTCATTTTCGTTATTATGCTATTTCGTGGCTGCTCTCGTTTGCATGCCTTATCTTTATTTTAACAGCATATCACTTTGTAAACACAACAGCCTATCTTGAAAAAATATTTTCGAGACTTTTATATATTAATGCCGTTTTAGTAGTTATTGCGCTCATCGCTTTCTTTATACCGCCTTTGTTTGATACGTTTTGGTTTGTGAATGCTTTTACCAACGGGGTAAGCAACTTTGGCAGGTTAAAAATGTTTACTTACGAAGCGTCTATTTATTCTATAACATTTGCACCCATATTTCTATATTACTTTTTAAAGACGTTTCAATCATCCACAAAACATAAGTTCTTTTTATTGTTTTTATCTGTTATCCCTTTACTATTATCATTTTCGTTTGGCGTTTTAATTACGCTTTTCCTGGCATTTGTAATTGTTGCCTTAATTGAATCAGATAAATTATCAGGACAAAAAAAACTGTTCAAGTATGTATTGATAATTAGCTTTATTATTTTACTGCTGCTCTTTATATTTGCTTTATTAATGCCGGAACACCCGATCATTATAAGAATTAAAAATATTTTTAATAACCAGGATTCGTCATTTAGAGGAAGAACAACCGATTCGTTTATACTGGCCTATGAAATTGCCAAAATGAAAAGTTTGTTTTTTGGAGTAGGTCCCGGTCAAATAAAAGTGTTGGGTGTTGAATTGTATTACACCTTTTACAATCAAACTATTAATACGGAACACGCCATCCGGATTCCTAATACCGTTGCCGAAACGCTTGCTTTATATGGCTTTTTAGGACTTATGGTTCGTTTCGGAGTTTTGATTTATCTTTATTTTAAAACAAAGGTCTTCAATAATTATTACCGGCAAACCTTATTTATTTTCATGTTCATTTACCAGTTTACCGGCAGTTATTTTGTGAACTTAAATGAATTTGTTATTTGGATATTGGCATTTTCAACCACGCAATTTGCTTGTTTCGATAAGCGTGACTTATTTCAAACAAACTTAACAACCGTGAACTTATGAATGTAGCTTTTGTATCGAGAAGTACTTTATATACCGGCAAGGGAGGCGATACCATCCAGATATTAAGAACAGCAGATTACTTAAGGGAAAGAGGTGTTAATGTTGACATTTTTTTATCGTCGGATACCATTGATTACGATAAGTACGATATCCTGCATGGGTTTAACGTTATCAGGCCTGCCGATCTTATAAAGCATTTTAACCGTTTTAAAAAACATAAAGTACTTTCTACTATTTATGTGGATTACTCTGACTATGAAAAAAATGCTCGTAAAGGTTTTACAGGAAAAGTATTTAACCTCATAGGCGCTGATATGACTGAGTATTTAAAAACCTGTTTGCGTTGGGTAAAGAACGGGGAAAAGAATTTCAGCTTTCAATACCTTTTTGGCGGACACGGAAACGCCGTAAAATCATTGATTAAAGCTTCCGATATATTATTACCGAATTCCAACAGTGAATATAACCGCTTGTTAAAGAGTTATGGAATTGCAAAGCGCTATGCGGTTATTCCAAACGGCATAGACCATAAACTGTTTAAAGAAAGCTACGACATTACACAAAAACAAAAGAACCTGGTAATTTGTGTGGCAAGAATTGACGGACGAAAAAATCAGTTAAACCTTATAAGGGCTTTAAATGATACCGAGTTTGAATTATTAATCATAGGTAAATCCGCACCAAATCATATCGAATATTATAACCAATGCAGGGCTGAAGCAAAAAGCAATGTGAGTTTTATTACAGAGATAGAGCAGGAAGAATTAATTCAATATTATTTAAAAGCAAAAGTACATGCTATGCCAAGCTGGTTCGAAACCACGGGGCTCAGCTCGCTGGAAGCCATTGCCATGGGATGTAATATTGTGATTGCTCCTAATGGTGATACAACCGAATATTTTGAAAATAAAGCTTATTACAGTGCCCCTGACAGTGTGGAAGGTATTTATAATGCGGTAAAAAAAGCAGCTGCCGCAGATTTTGATCTATCGTACCGTGCGCTTGTATACTCACACTATACATGGCAAAAAACCGCAGATGAAACGTTAAACGCTTATAAATCTTTAACGCAATCATTTTGAAAATCGCTATTATAGGTACCCGCGGAATTCCCAATAATTATGGAGGCTTTGAGCAGTTTGCAGAAAAAGTTTCGGTGTTATTACTAAAAATGGGTTACGAAATAACGGTTTATAATTCATCGCTTCATCCCTATTTACACGATGAATGGAACGGTGTAAAGATTGTCAGAAAAAATGATCCCGAAAATAAAATAGGAACAGCCGGCCAGTTCTTATACGACCTCAATTGTATTTTACACACACGTTCCCGCAAATACGATATTATACTTCAGTTGGGCTACACCAGTAGCAGTGTTTGGAATTTTTTATTTCGAAAAAGGGATATTATCATTACCAACATGGATGGTATAGAATGGAAAAGATCCAAGTACAGCGCTAAAATACAATCTTTTTTAAAGTATGCCGAAAAACTTGCGGTAAAAAAAAGCGATTACTTAATTGCCGATTCAAAAGGAATACAATCCTATTTAAAAAATAAATATAATGTTGATTCATCTTATATAGCTTACGGCGCGGATATTATCAATGCTCCGAATGAAACTTTGTTAAACGCTTATAATTTGCAGACCGGCGATTATAATTTATTAATAGCCCGTTTTGAACCTGAAAATAATATTGAAGCGATCATTAAAGGGCATATCCCCTACCCTCATAAAAAGCTTATACTGGTTGGTAATCCTAAAAACGAATTCGGAACCTATTTAACATCGACTTATAAACAAGAAAATATTATTTTTTTAGGTGCTATTTATGATGAAAAAATAATTAATGCACTTCGTTATTATTGCGGTTTATATTTTCACGGGCACTCTGTAGGAGGTACCAATCCTTCACTTATTGAAGCAATGGCTTGCGGATGCTTAATTGTTGCCAATCAAAACGAATTTAACGAAGGTGTTTTAGGAGATAACGCTTTTTATTTTAAACAGGAAACCGATATTCATAAACTATTGGATCAATCTTTAAAAAAAGAGGATTACATAAATTACATTCAACGTAATTACGATGTTATTAAGAATGAATTTAACTGGCTGCATATTGCAGGGCAGTTAGACGAACTGTTTAAAACTGCCAAAGCCGCTCATGGATAAACAAGCCGTACATAATAAAATTTATGAATACGGCATTCCGTTGCTTCTTTTCTTGGTGCCTTTTAATTTTGTTGTCACTAATGTGTTTGTTCTTATCGTTTCTGCAAATTGGTTAATAGAGCTTGATTTTAAAAACAAATTTACCAGGGCTGCAAGGTCGCCTTATATAGTATGCGCCCTGGCATTATTTGCTTTAATATGTATTGAATTATTATTTACACATAACCATAAAGCGGGAATGTTTTCCATCGAAAAAAAACTGTCTCTCCTCTGCTTTCCCTTAGTAATAGGAACATCAAAGTTTTTTGAAGATAAAGATATTAAGCATCAGTGCTATCGTTTCTTTTACTTAGGAACACTGACGGCAGCCATTATCTTAATCGGCATTGCCTGTTATCATTATATTATGTTGCACGACAAGGCTTATTTTTTTTATCATCCCTTGGTAACTCCGTTTAAACAACATGCTGTTTATTTTA
>JBBRHI010000397.1:0-3696 GCA_038222995.1 Bacteroidia bacterium
ATAACATACCGGACAGTATTAAAGCAAAGAAACCTAACTCCTATTATTTGGGTGATCCAAATCGCGTATTTGCACGATACCGCTTTCAATACAATAATAATGTATCATTTGCCCTGAGCGGTGAGAAAGACGCCGGTGAACAATTTTTAAGAGGTACTCAAAAACAAGGCTTCGATTTTTATAGCGGACATATTGCCATAAAAAACATACGCTTCATTAAAACTTTTGTTATTGGTGATTACCAGGCAACCTTCGGACAAGGCTTAACAATATGGCAGGGCTTTGCATTTGGTAAATCGGCTTCGCCAATGAATGTGAAAAGGTACGGGGTAGGAATAAAACCATATTATTCGTTTGATGAAAATCGTTTTTTTAGAGGAGTAGCAGGAACCATGCGTTTAAAAAAATTTGAATTTACAGGCATGGCATCTCATAAAAATATAGATGCAAATGCGATAGCAACCGATACACTTAATAACGGTGAAGTAGATGTTGTTGGTGTGAGCAGCCTGGAAGTTGGCGGTATGCATAATACCAATGCTTTAATTGCTGACAAAGGTGCTATTAAACAAACCGTATTTGGGGGCAATGCTGCATTTAATAACAGGAGTTTACACATTGGTATAACGGCACAAAGCACGCATTTAAGCGCCGAACTAATTAAATCGCCAACCCTTTACAATCAATACGATTACCAAGGCAAAGCTAATTTTGTGGGCGGTGCGGATTATAATTATGTATTTAAAAATGTGAACCTGTTTGGTGAATACGCTATGAGCTCGAGCACAGGGAAAGCATTTTGCCAGGGAATAATTGTAGCGCTTGATCCTAAGCTCACTTTTACGGCACATTACCGCAATTTCGATCGTAATTTTCAAAACCTGTTCGGCAATGCCATTTCGGAAAATACGCTGCCGCAAAATGAAAAAAGCTTATACATGGGTATGGAAGCCAAATTATTCAGGAGCCTTACATTTTCGGTTTACCTCGATCAGTATACCTTTGCATGGATCAAGTCAGGAGTAAGCGCACCATCGCACGGACGCGATATTTTTGCACAGCTAAATTATACGCCCACTAAAAAAGTGGATATGTATTTACGGTTCAGGCACCGCAGCAAATTTGAGAATAGCAGCGTAGATAATGTTTATGAATACCTTGTACCGTATGTGCAAACTAACTACCGTTATAACCTGTCAGCACAACTTACACCTTAACTTAAATTTAAAACCCGTATTGAATATACACATGTTGAAAAAACAAACGACCCCGGGGATAATGGCGTGGCTTTGATCCAGGACCTGATCTATAAAAAATTAAAATTCCCTTTTTCTTTTACATTACGTTATGCGGTGTTTGACACTAAAAGTTACGACAGCCGTGTATACGCTTTCGAAAATGATGTGCTTTACTCCTACTCCGTACCCGCATTATATTACAAGGGACAGCGTGCTTATTTTTTAGTTAACTGGGACATAACCCGTAAATTCGAAATTTGGATCAGGGTAGCAAGAACTATTTATGATAATCAAACCACTCTATCTGCCGGTAGTTTAAATCAGATAAACGCCAACCACAAAACAGAAGTGAAGCTGCAAGCGAGGTTAAAATTTTAACAGGTTTCTTTAAGTGTTAAGCTCATTTAAAATTTGCCGCATCCCTAAAAGTTTACGAAAATGGGTAATATCTATCGTACTATGGAAAGTTTGTAATGCCAAGGAAAATTAATTTCATAAAAAAACGCTTACAACATATGTAAGCGTTTTCAAAAAACTAAAAGTATAATTAACCTATTCTTTTATTACTTTTTTAATATCCAATGCTTTCCCGTCTTCAACCAATTTAATTATATAAATACCCGCTGCCACATTTCCAAGGTTAATAGTGATTATGTCTGCTTCCGGCTTTTGCAGCTGCATCCGCTCCCCTAAAGTATTATACACTTCAATAGTTAGGCTTGGCGTGTAATTATCAATTTTAAGCGTAATTAATCCGCTTGTAGGGTTAGGATATAAACTTAAACCGGGTGTTGTTTCGTTAAACGATTTAACACCTGTACATGTATTCACCGTAACGGTTACTGCTGCACGTGTCGTACTTAATGTGCAGGTAGTTGTTCCGGCATAATACGTATAGTTGCCGGCACTTAATAAAGGGGTAACATATAAACTACCGGTACTTAATGCTGTAGTGCCTGTAGCCGCAGCATACCAGCTTACGGTGCCCGTGCCTGTTGCCGTTAAACTTGCACTGTTACCCGAACAAAGCGTTAAGGCTGATACTGAACTTGTAATAGCCGGCGCAGCAGGAGCCGAGCACTGTCCCAGTTTTAAAACATAGGCATCTGTATAACCTGCCGAACTTAAGGTATACGTTTGTGTGGAAGGATTAAAATCATCTATGAAATTAAACGTGCCGGTAGTGTAAACACTTGATGAAGGATCCACGTAAATAGAATAGCTGTAAACATCTGAACTGACGCCGCCGTTTGACAAAGCCCACACTAAATTACCGGAAGTACTCAGTTTTAAAATAAACATATCGTTATTGCCCGCTGCCGTAAGCGAATACGTGCCTATGCTCGGATCAAAATCAACGCTTCCCGAAAATGAACCGGTGGTATAAATATTGGCATTCGTATCTAATGCCACACTGTAAGCATAATCATCATTAACGCCTCCAATTCGTTTAGCCCATGAAAATATGCCGGCGCCGCTTAGTTTAACAATATACATATCGTTATTTCCGGCAGAACTCACTGTGTATGTCCCGGCTCCCGGATCCAAATCAACCGTACCGTTAAAATACCCTACATTATATACATTGCCTGCGGCGTCAATATCTGTTGAACTGCCATAGCCTGATTGCCCGGCCCCTCCAAATTGTTTAGCCCAAACAAAACTGCCTGCAGCATCCAGTTTTAAAATAAAAGCATCATACGTCCCTATAGCAGTTAGCGAATAAGTAGATACACTCGGATCAAAATCTGTTGTGCCTTGAAAACTGCCTGTTACATATACATTTCCCGAATTTTTGGCCGTTACAAAACTACCGCTGTTAATACCTGTTCCCTGTATTTGCTTAGCCCAGGTAAAATTGCCGGCAGTACTTAATTTTAATAAAAAAACATCATCAATACCTGCGGCCGTTAACGTGTAGGTACCTGCACCCGGATCAAAATCTACAGTCGATTCAAAAGAACCCGTTATATAAGTATTGCCTGCAGCATCTGCACTTACTGAATTAGAAGCATCGTTATTTGTGCCGCCAATTGTTTTAGCCCATACAACATTTCCCGAAGCATCAAATTATGAAACGAATAATTAGTTTCCCCCGGCCGTCGCTATCGTATTAGTAGCTGCTGAAGGATCGAAATCAGCAGTACCGTTAAATACACCGCACACATAAATATTACCCGCTGCGTCTAAAGAGAGCGATTGCGCATACGCTGTCCCGGTTCCGTCAACACTATTTTTAGCCCACACAAAATTTCCGGCGGCATCAAACTTCGTTAAAAAAACATCGTAACTCCCGGTACAGGTTAAAGTAGCTACTCCGACACCCGGATCAAAATCGGCGGTAGAGGAAAAATAACCGGTAGTGTATACATTGCCCAAAGCATCAACCGCCACAGAGTTGCCGGAATCGTAAGTAGAGCCTCCTATACGGTTTGCCCATTGAAAAGAAGGTGCCTGC
>JBBRHI010000398.1:0-3680 GCA_038222995.1 Bacteroidia bacterium
AATTAAAAAAACCGGTCGCTGAACAGTAACCTGTTTTACATAGAGAGGTAGATTAGTGTTGCAGTATTTTACAACCCATATCCAATTTATTAACTGTGTTATAGAGGAAAATAAATTTATTACACGTTACCCAACAGGCACATGGTGTCAAGCGTAGGACTGATGCTGCCCCCTTTATTTTCAATAGTTACGGCAAACGCCTTAGCGCCTGCGGGTATTGATTTCATTTTTTGAAACGCTACGCCGTTCTCAAGAGTGATAACGCCTGCATCCACCGGTTTACCGTCAATAATAGCCCAAAGTTGGTATTGCTTCTCTGAAGGGCTCTCGGGTAAAGCATTCGCGTTAAAATAAACCTCTTGGGTGTCAGGGTTCCAATGGATGACCGCCGATTTAGAGGCCAAAGAATTCATTCCGCTTAAAGGAATAGCTTTCATGGCCGGGTTTGACACGATGTTAAAATTTGAGGCGAGTGTTTGTAAAGAAGTTTGTTGCACGTTAAACTGATCAGCTAAAACACTTTTTGAAGTACTTAGATCTGCCAGTTGGTTGTGCAACTGATCCATTTTTTGGCGAAGAGAAAAAATGTATGCGCCGCTTGCAATTAATAACAATACACTTGCTGCAATACCTACCCGATAAAACGTAAGATTATTATCACGCGGCGAATTTAGAGGAATAATAGTAGGTTGAGGTTTAACAACCTCATCATTAAACGTTAAGCGGCTTGAAATTTTATCTTTTAAATCTTTGTTTAACGGTTTAGTGCTTTGAGCGGCGAAATTCATCAATGATTCCTCTATCTGCTCAATTTCTTTGTTTAACTCAGAATGCTCCAGGCACATTTTCTGAACCAAAAGCGTCTCCTCATCTGTGGTAATGCCCAATACATAGCTTTCTAATAAACCGGAAGATATGATTTGTTCTACGTTCACTGCAAAATTTCGTTTTTAGTTAATTCTCTTAATGTTATAATTGCCTGCCTTACTTTAGTTTTTACTGTACCGAGCGGCATTCCCAACTTCTGCGAAATTTCCTCCTGCGTATAGCCTTGAAAGTATGCCAAATCAATGATGTCTTTTTGATCGTCTTTTAAATTATTTATAATGTTTTGCAAGCCTATGTTTTCGTGTGAGCTGTCTTCTGCAAATAAATTATTTTTATGATATACGGAGTCTGATGTTTCTTGGATTTTATTTTTTATTTTTTCATGCTTGGATCGTGTACTATCTATGGCCATATTCCTGGCAATATTGAGCATCCAAGTGTACAGCCTGCCTTTCAGCTCATCGTAAGACGCGAAGTTATTCCAAATTTTAACAAATACATTTTGTAAAACGTCTTCCGATTCTTCTCTGTCGTTAGTGATATTATTTATAATCCCGAAAAGCGCTTTTGAATAATTATCATACAAGTACGAAAAAGCTTTCTGATTTTTCTCTCTGATAAGGAGTATCAGTTCTTCCTGGGTATAAGTGACCTTTTTTATGATTCGTTATTTTTACGAAATATAGGCTATAAATATCAAAAAAAAAAGCACGGACGTGCATTTTAAGACTTGTTATGAATGTTAAATTTGTATTATGCCAAGGCGTCGGCCACGGTAAATGTGCTGCCGCCAACAAAAATAAGGTCTTTTGCTTTTGCCTGCTTTTTGGCTTTTTCTAAGGCCTCAGCAACCGTTTTAAATGTTTTGCCGGTTAAGCCTGCTTTTTTTGCCAGGTTACTTAATTCATTTTCGTCCAGGGCTCTTGGTATGGAAGCTTTACAGAAGTAATAGATCGCCTCTTTCGGAAGCGTTTTAAGGATTTTGGAAATATCTTTATCATTCACTACTCCCAATACAATATGTAATTTAGCGAAAGTATAACGTTTCAAATTTTCTAACACCGCTTTTATTCCCTCTTCATTATGGCCTGTATCAGCTATTACCAAAGGTTTTTCGGAAAGTGTTTGCCAGCGGCCTTGTAAACCGGTCGTCTTTTGAACCTGTTTCAGCGCCGCTATAATTTCTTTTTCTTCAATCATAAAACCTTTTTGTTTTAAAATATCTATTGTATTTAAAACGCCTAACAGGTTTTTTAATTGGTAGCTTCCCTGTAAATCAAGTTCGTAACGGGTTGTATGATTTATTTTTTTGCTGAGTACTTCTGTTGTTAAAAGATGTTTTGTATAACTTGAAGAAAGGATCTTAAAATTTTTATCTGCAAATTCAATCGGGGCTTTCAATTCTTTTGCACGATCGTTAAATACAGAAATTACTTCAAGCTGTGTTTGACTTATAACTACAGGCACGCGCGCTTTTATAATTCCTGCTTTTTCTGCAGCTATTTTCGGTAAAGTATCTCCCAATAAATTCATATGGTCCATACTGATATTTGTAATTAAGCATGCTACCGGGTTTATTACGTTGGTTGAGTCGAGCCTGCCGCCTAATCCTACTTCAATAACCGCAATATCTACTTCTTCTCTTACAAAATAGTCGATCGCAAGGCCAACAGTCCATTCAAAAAAAGAGGGTTCAATTTTTTCGAACGCGTCTTTATGGGCTTCAACAAATTTTACGACTTCTGTTTGCGGGATTTGCTTCCCGTTTATTTTAATCCGTTCTCTGAAATCAATTAAATGCGGCGATGTATATAAGCCCGTTTTATACCCCGCCTGTTGTAAGATAGCTGCCAACATATGAGAGGACGATCCTTTACCGTTAGTGCCTGCCACATGCACGCATTTTAATTTTTTTTCGGGATTGCCCAAAGCATTACAAATGGCAATGGTGTTATTAAGGTCGGCTTTATACGCTGCAGCGCCTACACGTTGGTACATTGGCAGCTTCGCAAATAAATACTCTAATGTTTGTTTATAGGTCATGCTTTTAAAAAGATAATAAGATGCAAGACATAGGACACAAGACTCGTTTTAATTTAAATATTATACCGGCTTTAAAACTTGAATACAATCGTTAAGGTTCCTTTTTGTTCTTCGAACTCACCGCTTACATTAAATTTTGTTGCTAAGGCAGCCTGGCGCGCTTTTGTTTTAAGCATAATATTGTTGGTGTTGGTTCCCCGTCCTACCGGCTCTGCTTTAATCACGTTCCCCTTCTTATCTACCGTTATTTCTACTACAACGGTTCCTTCTTCTTTCGTGTCTTTACTAATAGGAGGCGGTGATAATACGGCACGCCCGGCCAAACTAAAACCATAACCGCCGTTACCGGGGCCCTTACCCGGTCCTTTCCCGGGGCCGTCGCCTCCGCCGTCGCCCCCGCCGTTACCACCATCACCGTGTGTATTAGGATTCCCGTCAGGCCTTCCGTCATTCCCTGCCTGACCACTATTTCCATCCCCACCGCCATTCTTGCCCTGGTTCTTCAAAAACTTTTCTTTTAATAATTCGGCCTGTGTTTTCTCCTTGGGTTTTACGGGAATTACAACTGTTTGCTGATTGGTGTTTTTAGGCTCATTTTTTTTAATATCTACGTCTTCTCCGTTTTCTGAAGTCACAACGTTTTCTGTATTATTAGCAGGGGTTGGCGGCGTAACATCATTACTCTCTACTACTTTCACGGCATCTCCTATGCCGTTATTCTCAACATTACCGGTACCTTCAATCATGTTACCGATATTAAATTCAATCCCTCCTCCGCCACCTTCGAGAGCTACAGGACACGGGGGGTT
>JBBRHI010000399.1:0-3662 GCA_038222995.1 Bacteroidia bacterium
CGCCGATAGTAGTGACCAATAAATTTTTTGGTGACATTAACCCCGCTTTACTTTCTGAACCTACCGGCTTCACCGTTTTATCATCTGTGCAATAGGTCATTTGGCCGGTTTGTTTTACAAACCAGTCGTTTGCTATAATACCGTGTGTTGCCGGGCTTGTACCGGTGTAAATAGATGCATGGCCCGGGCCTGTAAATGTAGGCACATAATTGTAATGCGCGTTCCTGAAAAAATAACCGTTACTTACCAGCCTTTTAAACCCGCCGTTACTGTATTTATTCCAATAACGGTAAATGTAGTCGTGGCGCATTTGGTCAACTACAATACCTACAACTAATTTAGGCTGTTTAAGCTCGGCGGTTACGGGCGTTGGTTTGGTTTGAGAGTAAAGGCTTTGAGAAATTAAGAGGAAGGCAACCAGTTTTTTCATGTATGTTTTATTAGTAAAATAAACTTTTACAAAGTTTAAAACTCCGCAAGCTTATCTTTAATGAATTTTATCTAACGTTTGAAACACCGAATTATTACTTAGGAACTCAGGAACAATATCTTTCATTTTAGCTACGATCCGATCGTTGTTCTGCGTATTAAAGAGTTCTATTAATTCATTAATAAATTGTATCACTTCTTTAAATTCGTATTCTCTTACTTTACCAACCAGTATTTGCTTATGATAGGTTGGCAACGAATTTTCTGAACTTGCCAGCAACTCTTCATATAGTTTTTCTCCGGGGCGTAAGCCTGTATAAATAATTTTAATATCGGTATCTTCTTTTAAGCCTGAGAGCTTAAGCATTTTCCTGGCAAGGTCAACGATCTTAACCGACTGCCCCATATCAAACACAAATATTTCGCCGCCTTTGCCCATACAGCCTGCCTCTAATACCAACTGGCACGATTCGGGAATGGTCATAAAAAAACGGGTAATTTCGGGATGCGTAATGGTAATGGGCCCGCCCTGCTCTATTTGCTTTTTAAACCGAGGAATCACTGAGCCGCTCGAACCTAGTACATTACCGAAACGAGTTGTAATAAATTTAGTGCTTGCATTTTTACCTAAGCTCTGCGTGTAAATTTCCGCAATGCGTTTTGATGCTCCCATCACATTGGTAGGATTCACCGCTTTATCGGTAGAGATCATCACAAACTTTTCTACTTTAAATTCCACGGCAAGGTCAGCAACGATTTTTGTTCCGAGTATATTTGTAAAGATCGATTCAGACGGATTATTTTCCATCATAGGCACATGCTTATAGGCAGCCGCATGAAACACGATTTGCGGCTTAAAGGTATTGAATACATTGTGCATGCGCTCTTTGTTTCTTACATCGGCAATCACCACTTCGTATTTTGAAGAAATTGCTTTTTCACTAAACTCTAAATCAAGCTCATGTAAAGGGCTTTCGGCCTGGTCTAACAAAATTAAGCGGGTAGGATTATATTTAGCACATTGCCTTGCCAACTCGCTGCCAATAGAGCCTGCAGCTCCTGTAATTAAAATCGTTTTATGATTGAGCTGTTCATTGATCAGTACATTATCCAACTTAATGGGATCACGTTCCAAAAGCTCTTCAATATTAATACTTTTGATCTGGTTAAAGCTCAACTCCCCGTTGATCCATTTAGTAACAGGCGGTACATTTAAAACGCGCACGCCGTATTGCAAACAATCATCAATAATCGCATTTTTTTTAGCGGCAGAAAGATTTTGGATGCTGATGATTACAGAGTCTACATCCTTTTCCTTAATAAGATCACCGAGCTTTGAAGCGGGATAAACAAACACCCCTTCTAAACTTCTTCCTCTTTTCTTTTCGTCATCGTCAATAAAGCCAACTACCTTGTAACGGATAGCTGCATCCCTGTCTAAGGTACGTTTGGTAATAATTCCGGTTTCACCGGCCCCATATATAATGACATGGATCTTTTCTTTTTCCGGATTTTTATTTTCGAAGTATACCGCTTTCACCGCAAGGCGCGAACTGATCATTAAAAACAACGTAACCAGCGCGTCAATAAAGATAATAGCGGTTGGAATAATAAACTTACTTATTGAATACAACGTTATAAAGTTTACTAAAAACATACAAGCGCTCCCGGCAATTACTACTTTAAAAATACGCATTGCATCGCTTGAACCCGTGTAACGTACCACACCTTTATATGTTTTTGAAATAATAAACGAGGCCAGCCGAACTCCTATAAGGATCGCATAATCATACGGAAGATTTTTAAGGTCTTCGGTTGGAATGGATTTAAAATTGAACCGTAAAAAAAAGGCCAGCGTTAAAGAGAAGGCACAAACAATTAAATCGATTATTAAAATAGACCAACGCGGCAGGTTATATTTCCAAAAAAAGGCGAGGATCCTGTACATACCCGTAAAAGTACGTTTTTAGTAAGAATTTACAAAGCTTAAATGCGGCAATTAATACTGCAGGTAAGGTAAAATTAACCTCAGTTTTTCAGCATTAAAAATGCCGAGGCCCGTAATATCTTTTTCTGTTAATTTGCCGTGCTTAGTGCGGTAATTGATGAGCGCGTTGGCAGATTGAAAACTAAAATAAGGATGTTTCTTTAAAGTATTAAAATCAATAACATTAATGGGAATTTTTATAATGCCGGCAGGGTTTAGCGCTATTTGTGAAGTCAATACGGTATATACACTATCCGTCATTCCATAAATTTCCTTGAGCTGATCCATAGAATGAAAGCCGCCTAGCAATGTCCTGTACTTAATAATACGCTTTGTAAACCCCGGGCCAATCCCTTTTAAATAGACGATAGATAAACTGTCGGCGGAATTTATCTCTACAGGTTCCCGGGCATACACTTTCTTTTCATACACGCGCTTAGGATAGACGGTATCTCTTTTAAATTCTTTTTTATAATCGCTTTTGGGGTTGGGGATAAGAATGTAAGGTTCCAGCT
This sequence comes from Bacteroidia bacterium, assembly GCA_038222995.1. Classification (GTDB taxonomy): domain Bacteria; phylum Bacteroidota; class Bacteroidia; order B-17B0; family Aurantibacillaceae; genus UBA4416. The sequence continues at coordinate 2,932 of JBBRHI010000399.1, forward strand.
CTTCATATAATTTCGGAGAAAGCCCGTATAATTTTTTGAGGTCTTCGGGCTTATAAAATTTCCCGCCTTTACTCCTGAACTTAATTAATGTAGCGCTTAACTTTTTTGACAAGCCAAGCAGCTGCGCTTCTTCTTCGGAAACCGTATTGGGATTAAACACAAACCGGTCGGGAGAATAATTTTGCGGTTCAGTATAGGCTTCCCGTTTTTGTGAAGTACCGTTCACTAACGAATCGGGAATGCCGGCAGGTGTATTAACATTGAGGGTAATAAGCTCCACCTTATTGTTACGGTCTGCAAAAAACGGCAAGAACAACCTCAGCAATACTACAAAAGCAAGAATGATACAAAGCACAAACACCCCGTTACGCTCCTGCTTATTGAAATGAAAAAAGTTGGAAAGCCAATTCCTAATCTTTTTGAACGGCATGGCTGCTGCGTTTAAATAAATAATAATCCGGCACACCTAAGGCTATAATTAATAACCCCATTCCTGTATTAAAGGTTTTATACACCAACAGGTCAATACAAATTAAACTTGTTATGATAATGTATAAAGCAGGTATAACCGGGTAACCAAAAGCTTTATAAGGGCGCTCAACCTCCGGCATTTTTTTACGAAGCACAAAAATACCGGTAATGGTAATGATGTAAAATATTAAGGAAGAGAAAGTACAGTAATCCAACAGATCGCCGTACGAACCGCTCAGGCATAGTAATGAAGCCCAAAC
>JBBRHI010000400.1:0-3648 GCA_038222995.1 Bacteroidia bacterium
TTTTTGAAATCAACCTTCAGCTTATTACCACTTTTCATGCCGATTGTGATAAAACCAAGGCCCGCACCGCCTTTGTCGCTCATTGTATTATTTTCTAAATGCTCTAAGTAATAGGCTTTTAATGCTTTTTCATCATCAAAGGAATTAATGATGTCAATTTGTTTTTCTAAAGCGGGAATAGAAGTATTAGCCACTAGGTTAGCTGAAACTACATTCATTTTAACCCCGTTTTTTGTAAGGATAAAGAAATTATGCTGCCGTCCTTCATTATTTTTTTGACCGTGGATCAGCATATTTTGAAGCGTTTCTACACTTATAAAAAAGATCTTTTTAAGCGGGCCTTTCGGAATTTCAAGCTCAGTTACTTTTGCTTCAACAGTTTCTTCTAAATTGGAGATAACGCTTTGAGAAAGTTCACCGTGGTGAGATAACAGAACACTTTGATCCTGTCCATAAGCCTTAAGCAAATGCTCGAACTGTTCTTTTACAAACTCTTTTTCGTTATTTAAATCTGCGCTCAATATATTATTTAAATAAACCGTTTACCTCTGCATCTATCATTCTTAATACCTTACCTAAATCTTCTTTGCTTTCCGAAAAATTAATTTCATCAATATCAACTATCAATAATTTTCCGCCTTCATACGTTGTGATCCAAGCTTCATAGCGTTCATTCAATCTTTTTAAATAATCCAGACGGATAGAGTTTTCATAATCTCTTCCGCGCTTTTGAATTTGCTTTACTAAGGTTGGTACTGATGCTCTCAGATAAATAATAAGATCAGGCGCTTTTACTAAACTATCCATCAATTTAAACAAATTAAAATAGTTTTCATAATCGCGCGTGGTCATTAAACCCATTGCATGCAAATTTGGTGCAAAAATATATGCATCCTCATAAATTGTCCTGTCCTGAACCACTTTTTGCTTCCCTTTTCTTATTTCCTGAACTTGTCCGAAACGGGAATTTAAGAAATAAACCTGTAAATTAAATGACCAACGCTGCATATCATCATAAAAATCATTCAAATATGGATTGTCATCAGCATCCTCGTATTGAGGGGTCCATTTATAATGCTTAGCCAGTAATGATGTTAATGTTGTTTTCCCTGAACCGATATTTCCGGCAATTGCTATATGCATAAATCTTTCTAAAAAATTATCAGTTTATAATATACTAAGATACAGCTTTCCGTTGTTATACAAAATTTTTTTATTGTTTTTTTTGAAATGTTAAAATTTCAATTATTTTACAATATTCAATAAAATATAAGGATTATACTTGGTGAGCATGTGTTTAGTATCATTAAATGCTTCTTGCATTTTTTGTTTGTGTAATGCATTTAAAAAATCCGGTAGTTTAGTAGAATCTGAAGTCCATTGAGCCGGAAAAACAATATGCATTTTTTTTGTGCCGTCACCCCTGTATACCCATGTAGGAGTATAACTCGCGGTTTTATAAGCTGTTTTATTGGTTGTGAAATTTTTTTGCACGGTTACTTTTAATATAACACCGGCATCGGTAAATCTCCAATATTGATTTGACAAGAAATTACCCAATGAATAAGCTATAAAAACAGTATCCTTTGTAACATCCGAATAGATTGTTTTTGTTGGGCCTACCACATGAGGATGGGCTCCAATAACAAGGCTTGCCCCTGCATTAACGGCAAATTTTACGGCATCTTTTTGAGATTGTGTAGGCTCCGTCACATTTTCTAAACCCATGTGATAAAATACCAACACTATATCTGCTCCCTTTTGTTTAGCTGCTTTTACAGCGTCTGTAATACCCGCAGAGTCTATAACATTAAGCATATATTTATGGCTTGCTTCAGGATAAGAACCGTTTGTGCCGTATGTATAATTTAGAATAGCCAAACGAACCCCCTTAATATTAAGGATTCGTATGGAGTCGTGGTCTCTTTGATCAAGGTAAGTACCGGCATAGCCCAGTTTATTTTTTTTAATAATGTCTATCGTTCTCAGCAAACCCGCTTCGCGTGTATCCATACTGTGATTATTGGCCGTTACCAAAAAATCAAAGCCTGCTTCTTTAATCGCTTTGCAATACGCATCGGGCGAGTTAAAGGCCGGGTAACCTGCGTATGGCTGCCCCGTGCCCGCAAAGGTAGTTTCAAGGTTCCCGATAGTAATGTCCGCATCCTGTAAATAGGGTTTTACATATTCAAAGCTTGGCGTAAAATCATACTCTCCCGAACCAAGCCTTGCATTGTTGGTTTGAGGTAAATGGCACATCAGATCTCCCGTTAAATTGATAGTAATTTCTGCTATCGAATCTTTTGGTTTTGGAATATACGCAACCGGTAATTTTGTTCGCACAGGTATGGCAGGTGCAGGAACAGTATCTGTAGAAAACACAGGTGTTGTTTTTGAAATGCCTGTTTTTTGAGGCGATTTACAGGTGGTGACACATAATGCCACACTGCAAAAAAACAATACGGTATATGAAAATCTATTCATGTTTGTGGTCCTTTAAATAAGCATTGCACACAAATTGAATAGTCTCCGCTAAAGGCTCAAATTCTATACGTAACGTTTCCTTAATGCGTTTATTAGTGAAGGTGTTTTTCTCTAAACCGGCCGTAACCGTGGCTCGGGTTATTACCTGTTCTTTACCGGTAAGTTTATAACGTAATGCATCAAGCCACATGCCCAGTTTTAAGAGTGTTTTGCCGGCTTCCATAGAGGGTTCTTTTTTACCGAAGGCTTTATGTATAAGTGATAATAACTCTTTAAATGTATAATTATGAGCAGTTAACACAAAACGCTTATCAAATTGTTTCAATTCTACCAGCCTGATCATACAAGCAGCGGTATCAGTTGCTGAAACAGAAGCGCTTGAACCGTTAGTATAAAAGGGAGTGCCTTTATAACAGGTACTGATGAGTTTCCCTGAACTTTGGTTCCAAAATCCCGGCCCGATAACCAAGCCAGGGTTAACAATGACTGCCTTTAAGCCTTCTTCAATTCCGCGCCACACTTCTCTTTCGCCGTTATATTTACTGATAGCGTAATCGCTGGCCCTCGGTGATGCTTTCCAGTAAACCGATTCATCAATGTTCTTTGTAATATCCGGGTTTTGCAAAGTAGCAATAGAGCTTACATGACAGAGTGCTTTAATATTTTTTTCTAAACAAGCGTTAACCACATTAGCGGTACCTATAGCATTAACCGCATGCATTTGTTTTTTATCTTTTTCATTAAATGACACATAGCCCGCACAATGATACACCGTCTCAATTCCTTCCAGGGCTTCCAGTATCGAGTAGATATCGGTTACATCTGCATTTACCCATTTTATCTGATTGAATAACGCTTCTGAATCGGTAGTATAATAAGAGAATAGTTTTTTGGTTTTAGAAATATCACTCTCGGCCCTTTTAACAGCTGTTACAGGTTTATGTTGCTGCAAAAGCTGCAATGCTAAATGCGCCCCAACCAATCCTGTAGCTCCCGTTATTAAATTCATAGTTTCTTACTAAACAAATGTAATGCTTTGCGCTATAAAAAATAAAGAAAACTGCATGAAACATCCTAATGCAAAACCTGCATATACCTGGCCCGACGTATGAGAATCTAAAAACAGGCGCGAAAAACCAATAATACCGGCCAGTATAATGCATA
>JBBRHI010000401.1:0-3648 GCA_038222995.1 Bacteroidia bacterium
CTGTTATTTTGCAACGTACTAAAACAATTAATGAGAAAAAATTTTATATTCAAAAATCCGCAGAGAATCAATGGACTGTATCTGTTTTAGAATATCAAATAGAAAGTAATTATTTTAAAAAACAGGAAAAATTCTCTAATAATTTTAAAACATCTTTACCAAAAGCCTTACATGACAAAGCTATACTTGCATTTAAGGATGAATACTTATTAGATTTTATAAATATTAAGGATCCCGATAATCCTGATGAAAGAGAGATTGAAGAAGGAATTATTAAAAATTTAAGATTGTTTATTTTATCTTTAGGCAAAGAGTTTGCATTTATGGGAAATCAATATCGTATAATACATGCCGATGTAGAATATTTTATTGATTTATTGTTTTTTCACAGAGAATTAAGATGCCTGATCGCAATAGATATTAAACGCGGTAAATTTATCCCCGAATATGCGGGTAAAATGAATTTTTATCTCGGTATTTTAAATAAATATTTAAAGTTAAAAGATGAAAACCCTTCTATCGGCATTATTTTATGTAAAGAAAAAAACGATAGTACAGTTGAATACTCTGTAGCAGACATGGATAAGCCTATAGGTGTTTCTAAATATAATTTAATGGAGAAGCTGCCTAAAAAATTGAAAAAATATTTACCGAGTTCTGATGAATTAATTAAAATTATGAATGAGGCTGAGGTTGAATATATAACAGAAAAAAAACAAAAAAAGTAATATATAGGTAAAAATAATTCTTAATCGAATTATGGAGTTTGAAAAAATTTTAATTAGAGATGGCAAAAGAAATAGCAAGTTATAACGAAGACAGTATTAAATCCCTTGATTGGAAAGAACATATCAGGATGCGCCCCGGTATGTACATTGGTAAGCTCGGCGACGGGTCTGCCTTTGATGACGGGATCTATGTATTGATAAAAGAGGTGATGGATAACTCTATTGATGAGTTTATGATGGGCGCCGGTAAAAAAATAGAAGTGCAGGTGAAAGAAGGCGCTGTGTCTATCCGTGATTTTGGACGGGGCATTCCTTTAGGTAAAGTAGTGGAGGTAGTTTCTAAAATTAATACAGGCGGTAAATATGACAGCGAAGCCTTTAAAAAATCGATCGGTTTAAACGGGGTAGGTACTAAGGCGGTTAATGCGTTGGCTATTAACTTTAAAGTAATAGCGTATCGCGACGGTCAATCTAAAACGGCAGAATTTTCACGCGGTGAATTGGTGAAAGAATCGAAAGTTGAAAAAACAAATGAAGCAAACGGAACTTATGTAGAATTCAGGCCGGATGATTCTATCTTTAAAAAATACCATTTTGTGCATGAGTATATTGACAGGATGTTATGGAACTACGCATTCTTAAACACCGGCTTAACACTCACGTTTAACGGGCAAACTTATAAATCGGATAACGGTTTAAAAGACCTGTTAGAGAAAAATATTACCGGTGAAATTTTATATCCTATCATTCACTTAAAGGGAGAAGATATAGAGTTGGCCATGACACACAGTAATGAGCATTTCTCTGAAGAATATTACAGTTATGTGAACGGGCAGTATACTACGCAGGGGGGCACACACCAAACCGCTTTCAGGGAAGCAATTGTAAAAACCATTCGTGAGTTTTATAAAAAAGATTTTGATCCAACCGATGTTCGTAAATCTATTGTAGCGGCTATTTCTGTCCGGGTACAAGAGCCGGTGTTTGAATCGCAAACCAAAACAAAATTGGGCTCGCAGGATGTTGCCCCCGGCGGGCAGTCGATGCGTTCGTTTGTAGGAGATTTTATTAAACAGCAATTTGATAATTACTTGCATAAAAACCCGGAAACGGCCCGTGCCATTGAAGCAAAGATTTTAGCTAATGAGCGTGAACGTAAAGAGCTATCAGGCATTCAGAAATTGGCACGCGAACGAGCTAAAAAATCATCTTTACATAATAAAAAACTGCGTGATTGTCGCGTGCATTTAGATGATGCGAAAAATCCTCGCGCACATGAAACAACCATTTTTATTTGTGAGGGCGACTCTGCAAGCGGCTCTATTACCAAGACGCGTGATGTAAATACACAAGCAGTATTCAGCTTAAAAGGAAAACCGCTTAATTCTTTTGGCCTGGGTAAAAAAGTAGTTTATGAAAATGAGGAGTTTAATTTATTGCAAGCGGCTTTAAATATTGAAAACGGCTTGGACGAACTGCGCTACAATAATGTAGTGCTTGCTACCGATGCTGATGTGGATGGGATGCATATTCGATTATTATTATTGACCTTCTTTTTGCAGTTCTTCCCTGACTTGGTTAAAAATAACCATGTGTATATATTACAAACGCCTTTGTTTCGTGTGCGTAATAAAAAGGAAACAGCGTATTGCTACAGCGATGAAGAGCGTAAAGCGGCCATCGCTAAATTAGGACCTAAGCCTGAAATTACCCGATTTAAAGGGCTTGGAGAGATATCGCCGGATGAATTCAAACATTTTATAGGTAAAGACATTCGCTTAGAGCCGGTGTTACTGGATCAGCAATCATCTATACAACAATTATTAAGTTATTATATGGGTAAGAACACACAGGATCGCCAGGAATTTATTATTGATAATTTAAGAGTTGAGGTAGATGCGGAAGAAGAATTACTTAAAATTAGTTAAAATTCTTATATTTAAATTTTCGGAACGGTTATTGAATTTAACAAAACACATAAAACAAAATAAAAACTTAAACATGAAAACAATTCAACTATTAGCAATCCCCTCAATTGCATTATTAGTAGCAACAGGGTGTAAATCAAAAAAAGCAGTACCGGTTCAAAAAGAAACCGCTGCGGTAGAAATTTCAGTTCCTTTCAGCGGTAAAGAGTTCAGAACAGATGAAAATGCCTTCCGTGCAAAACAAGTAGGAAAATCGCCTGACATTGCCACAGCTAAAAAAATTGCTTTTCAAAATGCAAAAGCAGAAATGGCAAGTAATATCAACAGTACTATTAAAAGAGTTACTGATCAATACACAAATCAGCGTACAGTTGGGAATGCCCAGGAGTTTGAAAATAAATTCGAAGAACTGGCACGTGAAGTTGTAAACCTTGAATTATCAAACGTAAAAGAGATCGGAGAAAAAATCTTTAAAGAATCAGACGGTGCTTACAGCTATTGGATAGCTATTGAAGCAGGAAAAAAAGAAGTGTTTGATAAAGTAGATGCTAAGATTTCAAGCGACAGTAAATTGAAACTGGATTATGACAAGCAAAAGTTTCAACAGATTTTTGATTCGGAAATGAAAAAATTAGGTGACGAAGGCAAATAATATTTCTAAACATAAAGAGCATCCCACAAGATGCTCTTTATGTTTTAATCACATCAAACTATTCCCCTGTTATAAGATTAATAGTAAACCATCTTATGAGATTTAAAGTTACTCCCCTATATATTATTTTTGTTGTATTAATTATTCTTGTTTCCTGCTCAGGATCTAAGAAATATTTTAAAGCAGCCGAAAAAATGGAGAAGCAAGGTTTAGTGGATGAAGCGGCTACTTATTACATGGAATCCCTGGAAAGAAAAAGTAAAAATGAGGATGCGCGAATTAAATTAAAAGAGGTAGGACAAAAGCATGTTAATAATTTATCGTCCGAATTTTTCAGGGA
>JBBRHI010000402.1:0-3640 GCA_038222995.1 Bacteroidia bacterium
AATTCCTAATGTTTTAATAATAAAGCTAATGGATGATAAACGAGCTTTAAATATTTCTGATGTTGTTGATAAATCTAATTTTAATAAAAGTGTACAGGATATTTATAATAAAATTATAAACGATAAAGACTATATAGAAAATCAACGAAAACAAGGTTGGATCAGGGATCTTACTTATAAATATCTTACTAATGACAGTATTGTTTTTACTGAAGTTTCCGATAATTTTATAATGAATTATAGCGGAAAAATTATAAATAATGTCATGGATCTCCGATTTAATATAGCCCTTCCCGATTCTTTAAAAGGTAAGTACATGCCATCTTTTAAAAAAAATGAAGAAAAAGAAAGGTTCGTTTTTTATCCTGTAAAAAATAAATAAGCTATTGAAGCTTCATGAGCCATGCAACCGCCTCATCCTTGGTGTTAAATAATCGGGTAGGGCGTTTTGGTTTATTGATCCTTAAATAGCCGTTCCCGATTATTTTTAGAGCCAATCCTTTCATAACCAAACCGTCTGCTTTAATAACAGCGTTTACTTCATCGCTTGCAATGTATTCACGGTTCTCTTTTGTAAATGTATTGTCGTCGGCATAAATAACAAGCAATAAACATTTTCCGGGGCCTTTAATTTTTACCATGGTATTCACCATATGTTTTGCATCCTCCATATCGGAATTGAAACCCTGTTCAAATTGAAGCTCTATTATCCCGTCGCTCCGCCTGAACATAAAATAACCCGGGAATCGGTGTATATCGGAATCAATATCGGTTTTTAGTTCAGGATCAGTAACCATGTCACGTAATGTAGTTCTATAAATCTAATATAAGGAAATTTTTTTGAAAGCAGTTATTGCATCATGGAATCTCATTGCCTTTTTCGTCCCAACGTTGGGGTTCATCGTATTCTTTACCGTTCAATAAGGTACCTTGTTGTTTTAAGTGTCCGTTCTCATAAAACAATTTATATTCCCCCTCCGTTAAATCATCCTTATAATTATAATAGGCTTTGAGTTTGCCGCTTTCATAATTTTCAATAAACAAACCGTTTTTTAAGTCTAACGTAAAATTACCCTGTGCTTTAACGTTTCCGTTCTCATAATATAATATCCAATCACCATTGCGTTTTCCGTGTGTTAAGTTTCCTTTCGAATCAAGCTTTCCGCTTGGGTAATAACGATACCAAATTCCTTCCGGCAAATCTTCCGCCATCGTCCCGGTTTTATCTTTATTTCCGTTCTCATAATATTCGGTGTACTTTCCTTCATATTTTCCGTTTATGTATTCGCCTTCCAATGCAAGGTTTCCGTTTTCGTGCCATATAACATGCTTTCCGTTTTTAGTGCCGTTTTTATACGTACTTATTTCTTCTTTTTGTCCGTTTGCATAATAATTAATGAGTTCGCGGTTGTTACAATATGTTTCAATATAGCGTTTTGCCATCGTATCATTCATGGCCCTTAAGTCTTCAAAATTGTTGCAGGCTTCATTGTATTTTTTTTGCATACATCTTACCTCTCCTTTTTTAGCAATAATAGCGGGTGTTAAAGGATGTTTGCTTAAAATATTATCAAGGTCAACAATAGCACTATCGTACCGTTGCAGTTTTATAAAACACTCCGCACGGTTTACAAGTCCTTTTGTATGGTAAGGATTCGTAATTAATGAGCGATTATAATACGTTAAGGCAATGTCATATTCTTCTAAAGAAAAATGATACCGGCCCATATTTTGATTGCTTTCAAAATCTTTAGGGTCGAGCGCAAGGGCTTTGGTACCTTCTTCCATAGCCTTTGTGTAATCGTTCATCATTCCATAGATCAACGCTTTTTGATTATATAAGTAAAACCTTGGTTCAGAAAGTGCCATGGCAGAATCAATATAAGTAAGCGCTCTGTCGTATTTTTTTTGATCCGTAAAACATAAGGAAAGGTTATAATATGCGTATGTATCTTTCGGATTTAGTTTCAACGCTTCAAAAAGGTCTTTGTCTGCGCCTTTAAAATCGCCTGATTTGCTTTTAGCAAGGCCGCGTACCGTTAATGCTTTATACACATCTTCCGTTCCTGAATTAATGGATTTATTGAACCAGTAAATAGCTTCCGGGTAATTCTCTTCGTTATAATTTTTCATTCCCAGGTTAAAATTTACCTGGCAAAACGCAAAACCCTGTATAAAGGAAATTATTAAAATGAAGAACGACGGTCTTTTCATACATGTCTAAAGTATACAATATTATAATATCTTCAAAACAGCACGCCGCGCTTTATATTTTCAACAAAACCTTTAACCCGGTCAGATCATTTTCAAAAATTCATCCTCTGTTATAAGCTTAATACCAAGAGACTCCGCTTTTTTTAATTTTTCGGGCCCCATGTTATCCCCGGCCAATACAAAGCTTGTTTTTTTAGAAATGGAACCCGAGTTTTTTCCGCCGTGCAATTCTATCATCTCTTTATACTGGTCACGGCTGTATTGTGTAAATACACCGCTGATCACAAAGGTCAGGTCTTTTAATTTATCGGTTCCGTTTTGGTGCTGCTCTTCACTTAACGAAAACCGGAGACCCGCTTTTTTTAAACGTTCAATAATTATTTTATTTTGTTGGTTCGAAAAGAATTCATGCAGGCTCACTGCTATGATTTCTCCTACTTCATCAATAGCCAATAATTCTTCTTTTGTTGAATTTAAAAGCACATCCAGTGATTTTACTTTCTTGGCAATTTTTTTAGCGGTGGTTTCTCCTACATGCCTTATTCCTATAGCATACAATACACGCTCAAAAGGAACTTGCTTACTTGCTTCTAACCCGGCTATTAAGTTTTGCGCCGATTTTTCGGCCATGCGTTCTAAAGGAAGAAGCTGTTCTTTTTTAAGATCGTACAGATCGGCAATATCTTTTATTAAACCGGCATTATATAATTGCACAATCGTTTCGCCGCCAAGGCTGTCAATGTTCATGGCACGGCGCGATACAAAATGTTCAATGCGGCCCACAACCTGTGGTGGGCAAGCATTTTCGTTTGGACAAAAATGATTGGCCTCTCCTTCGTCGCGCACTAATTTAGTTCCGCACTCGGGGCACCGGTCAATGTACTCTGTTTTTTCAGCATCCGGTTTACGTTTACCGAGATCAACGCCTATAATTTTTGGAATAATTTCTCCGCCTTTTTCTACAAACACTTGGTCACCGATCCTCACATCCAATTTTTCAATAATATCGGCGTTATGCAGGGAAGCCCGTTTAACCGTTGTTCCACGTAAAGAAACGGGTTTTAAATTAGCAACGGGAGTAATTGCTCCCGTACGCCCAACCTGGTAAGAGATGTTTAGTAATTCGGTGCTGACTTGTTCTGCCTTAAATTTATAGGCAATAGCCCAACGCGGCGATTTAGCTGTAAAACCCAGGTTCTTCTGCAGTTTGAAATCATTTACTTTAATAACAATCCCATCTGTATCATAAGGAAGATCAAACCGTTTTTTATCCCATTTATTTATAAAATCCAACACTTCATTAATGCCGTGACAGAGGGTTGCTTCTTCCGAAATTTTAAAGCCCCATGATTTAGCGGCCTGTATACTTTCGTAATGCGTTTTAAACGGTAAATTATCTCCCATTACATTGTATAAAAAACAATCG
>JBBRHI010000403.1:0-3631 GCA_038222995.1 Bacteroidia bacterium
TTGGGATTAATGCAATGAATGATAATAGCGGTGTAAACAATACAACCGATGGTTTAAAAATGAACTGTAACGATTTTACACCTCAAACCAACAATTATGATATTGCATTAACAGGTACAACCGCGCCAACGGTAATGAAAAACCAAGGAGTAATTGGTTCTGCTACTACTTTAGTACGTAATACTTATGGAGCAACCTGCTACAATGAGAATAAATGGTATGTTTTAAACACAAGTGCTAAAAATTATGTACATGCCTCTAATTCAAATCCAAGTATGCAGCCTCTTCCTCAACCAAACTGTAGTGATGTATCTCTTAACGTAATAAACTCGGGAATCGCTTTTTCTAGTGCTGCACACTGTCCCCCCGAAATAAGCTCAGGCCCTCCTTCCAATAGGCTGGCAAATATAAATAGTTATATAAATGACTTAGAATCATCCAAAGATAAAAACACTTTTGATCTGCAAACCGGATATGCTCAAAAATTAAGTTACCTTTTAGCGGATGATCAAAAAGAAAGTAAAACTAATGTTATTGACCTGCTGCGAAAAAACGAAGCCGCTTTGGCTGATGCAGATGTTCAATTAACATATGCTTACATTAATAATGGAAATTTTGAAGAAGCTTTAGCAAATACAAATAAAATTACAAACAAGGATATTGCTGAACTTCAAAAAAGACTGATTGTTTATTATAAAGATCCTAAAAAAATGGCAGATCTTAAAAATAACAGTAGTGACCTTAATTTCTTTACTGATTATATCACTAAACAAAAAGACGGTTATGGCTCCGCATTATCCATATTAAAATTTGGTGCGGGAAAAAACTATACACCTCCTCGTCATTTACCTGAAAATGAAAATCATATTTTAAATGCCGGTGATCTCACTTCAGTAAATGAAAATTCAGTAACAGGTAATTTTTCCGTATACCCTAACCCAGCATCCGATAACGTTAATTTAGTATATAAAGCGTCTGATAATAAAGAAGTTAAGATACAGTTAGTGGATGCTTTAGGTAAAATAGTTTATACTAATACAATTAAAGAATCTCGTAAAGTTGAAATACCGTTGACACTATTATCTCCGGGTATTTATTTATTGAATGTTTATGGAGAAAACACTAATGTAAAACTTTATCAAACAAAAATTGCTAAAACAAATTAGTTAATTACACTACAAATAAAAGCCCTTCACTATTACGAGAAGGGCTTTTATTATTTAAAAAAACATCTTCTTTATCCCCCACTCTTTAACCAGCCGGTAATACTCATGCGGTTTTCGTTGGTTACCAATACTTCGTGCTGCAGTTCGTTGCTTTTAAAGAAAACGGTTTTACCTTGTATAGGGTTTATTTTTTTATCGTTGTACGATTGGTAAATTTTTAACTGCCCGCCGTCGCTTTCTTTCCAGTCGGCATTTAAATAACTGATCATGGAATATTTACGACCCGGATTATTTAAAAACTGATCCACATGTTTTTTGTAAAAACTGCCGGTTTCATATAACGAATAATGAAATTCGTAATCGGTAATGCCTGCAAAGCAGCTGCGATTCAGGTATTTTATAAAATCATCTATTTGATCGAGAAATTCATTTTCATACTTATCCTCATGTTTTCGGTCGAGCCAGTAAATGGAATCGCCGCGCACAGCTGCGTTTTGGTTCTGCTTTTCGGCATTACCTGTACCGGCCGGTTTCAACAACTTTTTTTTATGCAAAGCCTTTAAATTTGTTTTGAGGTGCTCGGCCAGATCATCACTTATAAAATGATCGGAGATGCCGACGTTTTCGCTGATGTAAGTCGCGATCAACTTTTCAAAAGAGTTGTCTTCCATGCTTGTTGAGCCTGAAATGACAGACATACTCTAAAGGTAACTTAATAAACCGGTAATTGATGTTTTATGTTTTTTGATTTAAAACCAATTTGTGCATAAGAGTAATTAGTTATGCGTAGAGACTAAACCATATAAAAAGAAAAGTACGGTTTAGCTCCATTTAAAATATGTCACAAAAAAAAGTAAATAAATTACTAAAGATTAAGCCCATATGGGACACAACCCGTTAATTAGATCTTAGAAGCGTTTACAGCTGATGCCTTAATCAAATCGATGAGCTCCTGATAGTTCGATGTAATGTCGGGAATATACATAACGCCAGGAAAACCTATTTGATACGGACTGTGTTTTTTAGGCAGCCTATAATTAATTTTTGTCCAATTGCTACCCTTCACTAAAATAGTTCTGGCTTTTTTTACATCAATAACAGCAAGGTCAGTGAGCTTAAATTCGAGCGAAGGCTTTTCTACAGGTTGGCATTTGATTGTTGATTCGTCAATAAAAAATTCAACATTAAAAAACAATTTATCTTTTTCATTTTTATAGTTAAGGCCGAAGTAAAAAGATCCTGCAATAATAACTCCTGTTACAAAAAAAATAAACAAGATCAACGGGCCTATATCCCCGTAATAACTTAAAATAAATAAAGGAAATATAAAAGACATGACGGTTAATAATACAATCCACCTTTGTTTATTTAAACGTTTAATATAATCGTCTATCAACGTTTCATCTACCCGGTAAAATGCCATACGTAAATTAATTAAAGTTTAGCTAATGCATGTTTCGAAAATAAATAATAATCTATTAATAAAATCGATTTAGTATTTTTGGTAATATTATTAACATACCCGTTAATCAATTTTATTTATATTTGATAGTATAAAGCCTTTCTTAATAGGAATGAAAGGTTTATTAACAATATTACTCATTAAATACTCCGCATGAAAAAAATAATTACTCTTCTCTTTATTTCCCTCTTTAACAGTGCCTATTCACAGGTAGTTTGCAATTTAACGTATGAAAGAACGTTAATGACCTTTAGCGTTTACATTCATAACCCTTCGGGTGCTACCCTGTATAAAGCAAAAATGTACATTGATGCCGATGGGAGTCCGCGCGCTTACGGCCCGGGCAACAGCGGCCTGGATTATACAGCCAATGCGGGTTATACCGGAAACTGGTATGGTGTGGTAGCCGATGCCAGCGGACAAAATCCTATTATACAAACAGCAAGTAACCCCTACCCCGGCATGTATGTTTCTACAACGTCGTTAGTTAATTCTCATTACGCCATTGCAAATCCTTTGCGCTACGTTAATTCGGAAGCAGTGCCTTACATTGCTATGCCTACTAATGTATTGGCTTCGGGCAATGTGCATGTGGGCGATGTGGCGTATGTATATAATACGGTTACAGGCCAGTCGTGCTTTGCTATTTATGCTGACGCCGGAAATACCACCAGCATCGGTGAAGGGTCTATTTATTTAGCAAGCCAGATAGGCGTTAACCCTAACGTACGCACCGGCGGTACGTCTTTAGGGATTATTGATTACGTCGTGTTCCCTCAATCCGGTTTCGGGCAAGGCTATATTCCTACCATTGCGCAAATAGACAGTATGGGTAACTCGCGTATTAACGGCGCGGCTGTTGGCGGAACATGCATAGTAGCTTGCTTAGGAACTACGGTTGATAATACGGCGCCTACTACCCAAGTTGTTACACCTGCGGGTTGGGATACAACAAATTTTAGTGCGGCATTTACGGATGGTGACAGCGGGTGCTTAGGCGGCG
>JBBRHI010000404.1:0-3621 GCA_038222995.1 Bacteroidia bacterium
CCAAAGTTTAAATAAATAGTATTGGCAATATTCTCTTTATAAAAAGAATCGTAAGTTCCTCTATTTCTGCGGTTAAATGTTTCCGAATAAAAGCCGATATAATTTTGCGTTGTAAACCCGGCACTTACATAAAAATTAAGAAAATTACTCGGGAATACATCTGCCCTTAATCCTCCCAAAAATTCATATCTGCCGAAATTTAAAGTTTTATCGTTGTTTAAATAATAGATCGTATCCACATTAGCAAACGTATACAAGCCTCCCTGCGGCTTTGTATATAAGCTCGCTCTCACATATTTCCCTACAGGCACATTAAATGTAATACTTCTCGGAAATTGTACACTCAAGTTTACCCCGTCCATTTTTCCTACCCTAAACCCTATATACGGTAAGTGGTACCTATTGCCGAATATATACGAACGCGTGTAACCAAGTCGGAAAGTGAAAAACTTATTTACCGTACAATTATATAATACAGTATTTGCAAAACGGTATTTTTTCGTGTATTGATATCCGTTATCCTGTGTCATAAAAGGCGCGAGCTCTACATAAAAAACACTTTTTTTTCCGGTATTATAAATCATCCTTGCCCCTACCGACGTTTTACTTAATACGTGCTTCGTTTTTATTCCTTCAAATTCAGGGGATACAGAGCCGTAACTTCCTGTAAGCAATAAATGCAGATTAGAAATTTGAGTACTGTCAGCATTATAAAAATCCTGTGTAAATACAGGTACATTAAAGCCTAATGTGAATTGATTAACACGATATGTTTTTAATTTTTTAGAAAAAAAATCCTTACCGGAAAGATCTCTTTGGCCTGTTCCGAAAAAATCGGTATAAATAGTTGTTTTGAAATAATGTTTTGCAGGTTTAATGACTTTTAAACTGTCATGATTTAATGCTAAAAACTTTGTATTAAAAAATACAAAGCCAATGATCATAAACACTATAATACCGGTTCTTCTCATTATTCAGAAGAGTTTCCTTTAATATTTTTGATCAATTCTTTCTTAAACTCTTCTTCCGCTCTTCTTAACAAAGCTACTTTTTTTATCGGCAGTATCTTTTTAAATTTCTCAAAATATTCTTTATACAATTCGTATTCCTTTTGTTTTAAAGCCAGTTCAGCATTTAAATAAGCTTCTGCTTCTTTATCCGTTGCCGAAGAATAATCCTTGTCTTTAATATATTGTTTTCTGAATGATTTTCTCGCATTATCCAGTTTATCGTCATATTCATTATATAAAGGCCAAAATAATTGATTTTCTTGGGTAGTAAAATTTACTTTCTCATTAATAAATGTTACTCGCAAAGCATCAATTTTATCGCGTTTACTGCCTGGCTGGGCAAACACAGAGGAAACTGCAATGCAAAATAAAAATATGTATTTACAGGCCTTGTTCATTATAATCCGTCCGTTAACGTTTCCACATCTACATTATCTAAAACATCATTTTTAACAGATGTGGAGTCGTGTTCTTTTCCCTTTAAATTCAATTGCTTATTTAAAGAATTTATATCTACAAGGTCTATTAATTGATCGTCGTCAAAATTAGACATTGTTTTATTATTCAATATTTCCTGTCTTTCAAGACAAGCTAAAGTTTTACAATCACCTTGCTGTTCAACAGTTTCATCGGGTTGATTAAAATAACCTATTAAACCTATAATGAATATAAATGCAAAAGTAAATGCAATTTTTTTTCCGAAAATAAACTCCAGTAGTGTTTGTAATATGGTCTCTTTAGTTTCTTCACCGGAATAAACCTTTTCCTTAATACTGTCGGCAACACTTTCAAAATAAGCTTCAGGAACTATATATGAATTCAATTTATCCAAAGAATAAAGAATCTCATAGGATCTTAATTCATCCGCTAGCTCCACTTTATAATTTAAAGAAGATTGCAAGTGCAATTTATAATCTTCTGCAAGATCTGTAAAAACAGGCTTATGAATGCTTTGTAATTGAGTGTAATCCGTCAGTTCTGTTTTATACTCCAAGCTATTTTCAACTTGAGTAAAATAACCTGTCGGAACTGTAAATAAATTATTTTTTTGAAGAGAAACTAATACAGGAAACTCTTTCAATTCGTTCTCTGCTTCCATTCTTTTCTTTAACTTATCTTCAAACGATAAAAAATAATCTTTCGGTAAACCAAACGGAGTATTTTCTTTATCATCTAAAGGAAAATCCGGTTCATCGTTTAAATTATAATCGTTATTTTTCATTCTGCGTTTTGACTCTTTTTTATTTAAAAAGTTTAATTAGTTACCAGGAATTCTTCTACCTTTTTTGCTGCAATATGATAAGACGCTTTTAAGGCTCCCACAGATGTTTCTAACACTTCTGACATTTGTTCATACGGCATTTCATCGTAATAGCGCATATTAAAAACGATGCGCTGTTTTTCAGGCAACGTTAAAATAGCTTTCTGTAACTTTAATTGAATTTCATCACCGCTAAAATAAGTATCACTTTCCAACGATTTCGATAATTGGTATTCGATCGGGTTAATAGAAATTGTATTTGCTCTTGCCTTTTGTTTTAAGAACGTAAGGGATTCGTTGGTGGCTATACGGTATAACCACGTATATAGCTGTGATTCTTCTTTAAAGCCTGCCAATCCCTTCCATACTTTAATAAATGTATTTTGAAGCACGTCATCTGTATCATCATGGCTAATAACTATTTTACGAATATGCCAGTATAATTTTTGTTGATATTTTTGAATAAGGTAATGCAACGACATATTCTGCGATTTTTCGTCGCGGTAAAAGGCTAATATTTCTTCATCGGAATAATGCTGCATATATTTAAATTAGCCAATAAAGCTGTTCGTGTTTTAGACTTGAAGATACTGAAAAGGTTTAACCCTTTACAAAATAATTTTCGGGCATATTTAATTTATTACGGCGTGTTTCTGCAAAGTCTTTATTTCACTGCGTTACATAAAGGGCTTTTCATTTCTATTCCTGACGCGGTTATTTATTTAGGTTATAATTTATACTTCATCCTTGTTATTTAGCATTATAATATAAAAGAAAAAACCCCTACTAAATAAATAGAAGGGGTTTTGGGTTTATTTTAAAGATTGGCATCGACATACTCTCCCGGGCTTTAGACCAAGTACCATCTGCGCTGGTGGGCTTAACTTCTCTGTTCGGAATGGGAAGAGGTGATCCCCACCGCTATAGACGCCATAAAGGGATAAAACAATTAAAGGATTAGAAGATTTTGAAGGTTTAGAATACTTATTCTAACCTATTAACTTTCTAAACTTTCAATCAAGTTTAATAATGTTAACATATATGAAAAAAGACACGAGTATCATTTAAAAAGAAGAAAATATCGGATGCGCATAACAGAAAGCTTACGGGTAATTAGTATTACTCGGCTTTGACATTGCTGCCTTTACACCTATAACCTATCAACGTTGTAGTCTTCAACGACCCTTATAAAGAAAACTAATCTTGAGGCGAGTTTCGCACTTAGATGCTTTCAGCGCTTATCTCATCCACACATAGCTACCCAGCGATGCCTCTGGCGAAACAACTGGTACACTAGCGGTGTGTCCGACTCGGTCCTCTCGTACTAGAGTCAGCACCCCTCAATTTTCT
>JBBRHI010000405.1:0-3616 GCA_038222995.1 Bacteroidia bacterium
AATAATATTAGCGATAATTGTTGCAATGAGCAGGATCCATGAAAATTTCATTTCCCATAATACGAGCATACCTGTGCCGATAAATAATACCATGTATGCAAATGCATGTTTCTGAAGATGCGGTATATCCATAACGCTCCACATATAGGCGTTTTGTATAGAGATGCCAAGCACTAAAATAAACATACAACTATAGATGCTTATTTTTAATTGCCGCCGTAATACTAAAATTAAAAGGCTTCCACCCGATACGCAAAGCCTGAAAATGAAAAAAGGAATCCAGTATTCTTTAATGCTCAAAAAATCGCCCAGGAACCATACTATGTTTAAGGCTATTCCGATCCACGTCGTTAATACCTGGAATTTTTCCGTTTTATTATAAAACTCCTGTTTTACAAGGCTTTCGGGTAGGGCGGTTTCTTGCATTTATGCTAATATACAAAACAAAATATACAAACCTCGTAAAATTACGTGTATCAAATGTGTTAAAATTTCTGATCAAGCATTTTAAAATTACATAATCCTTAAACGGGTCCGGTTTAAGCGCCTACCTCTTTGTATTTTTTCATAAACTCCATGGCTTTATTAACCATGTCGGTTGACCCTAAAAATAAAGGGGTGCGCTGATGAAGCTCCGTAATATCCTGTTCCATAATGCGTTTATCACCGTCTGTAGCAAGTCCCCCGGCCTGTTCAATAATAAATGCCAAAGGGTTACATTCATATAACAATCGTAATTTTCCTTTAGGCGACTTGGTGGTTGTAGGATAAATGTAAACTCCGCCGGTAATTAAATTGCGATGAATATCGGCAACCCCGGAACCGATGTAACGGCTTGAGTACGGCCTGTTGGTAGCAAGGTCTTCGTCCTGGCAATATTTAATGTATTTTTTTACGCCGTCAGGGAAATGTAAATAGTTCCCTTCGTTGATAGAATATGTTTTTCCGTCTTTAGGCATTTGCATATTGGGGTGCGATAAGCAAAATTCGCCGATGCTGGGATCTAAGGTAAAACCGTTTACACCTTTGCCCGTGGTATAAACCAACATAGCTGAAGACCCGTAAATGATATAGCCTGCGGCAATTTGTTCGGTACCTCTTTGCATAAAGTCTTCGTAAGTACCGGGGCCGTTTAAACTGGTGCGACGGTAGATAGAAAAGATAGTGCCGATAGAAACATTTACATCAATATTCGAGGAGCCGTCTAACGGGTCCATAGCTACTACATAGCGTGCATTCTTAGAAATCTCCGAATCAATAGGAATAATATCTTCATTTTCTTCGCTGGCAATGGCGCAACATTCTCCGCCTGCTTTTAAAGCGGCAATAAACTGATCGTTTGCAAATACATCCAGCTTCTTTACCCGCTCGCCCTGTATGTTTGTATCGCCTGTTTCTCCTAATATTTCTACCAGGCCTGCCTTCGATACTTCACGGTTCACAATTTTAGCAGCAATGCCAATATCTCTTAAAAGCCTTGAAAGTTCACCTTTTGCAAAGGGAAAATCATTTTGTTTTTCAATAATAAACTGGCCTAATGTTGTTGCGTTCATGTGTTGTATTATGGTTATGAAATTGGAATCAAATTGTAATCTTCAAAAATAAAAAAGTGCTTCAACACGGAAGCACTTTTGTAGAAATTGTTTGTATGTTTTTATTTAGAATAGTCGTCTTTTAAAAATTCGCGCCAATCTCCTAAATTTGAAATAACCTGTAATTGGCGGTAATGCTGATGAAATTTTTCTTCGTCATCCTGGGAATTTAACACTTTAAGGCGGTAGGTATCAAAATTAGCCAATGCAAACTTTTCCTCGGCCGTTAAAGATTTGCCGCTAAATTCTTTATCACGCAGGTCATTAATGCTTTCCGCCCCGCCGATGTCCTGTTTAGTAAAAAAGTGTTTTGTTATGTCGCTCTTAAAGTCCATTAACTTCAAAGATATAAAATGAATTGATTAATTTCGAATGCCAAAGCGGGGGTTTCTAACAAAATGATGTTTAAATTAAAATATACACTGATAATTAGTATTATAACAGCAATAGGGCTTCCCCCGATTTTCGCTCAACACCACATTAGCAGCTACGAATATAAATGGGCCGTTTTTCATCCCTTTACCGCAGTTAAAATAAAACACCGATTACCCATAGCTATGCAATATTATAATGAGGTTAAGGAGGCTAAAGTATTAGATACCTTGAATAGCGGCGGTAAGCTGGACGCATTTAGGCATGTATATACAATGGCTTACCTGGCAAGAAGCATAAGCGAAAAAAAATTAAGAAAGCTTGGTATTGCCCATGAAAAAGGAAATAAAAAACAGTTTAAGAAAAGCGGTTTAGAGGAAGGTGAACGGCCTGACAGCTTAGCCTGTGACATGGACCTGAGGAATAATGAAATGGGATTTATACTTGGGAAAAGCTATAAAAAAAGCAGCGATGAGGAGTTAAAAGCAATAGTGATAACATCTATAAAAGCAGGACAAGCTTGGTATTTAAAGAGAAATGCCCGTTATTTTTATGTCACTTGCAGCAATGACATACTGAAAATAAAAGACTATGCCGGAAAATGGTTTATTCCCAAATGCCTGGTACCTACAAACGAGTAGTTTATTACCATACGAAGAAGGTGTTAATTTTAGGGGCGAATGGATCAATTTTTAATAATTTTGTTGATAAGTTTGAAAATAAGTGTATCTTTGCCGTCCATTTTGGGATAAGCTATGGGTAAAAGTCATTACAAAATACAGTTTGGCGGATTATCAATGGGGGAACACCAATTTGAGTTTGACGTTACAGAAAAGTTCTTTGAGCAATTTAATGACAGTGAAATAACTAAGGCTAACGTGGAAGTTAAAGCTAACTTGGTTAAGCAAAATAATTTAATGCATATTTTGTTTACGTTTGAAGGCACGGTAAAGCTTAGTTGTGACAGGTGTTTAATAGACTATGACTGCCCCATAAGCGGGCGTGAAAAATTAGTTATTAAGCACGGCGATCCTGCTGAAAGTAATGATGAGATATTAGTACTGAAAGAAGGGTTAGAGGAAGCAGACATTTCACAGTATTTATATGAATACATTGAACTGGCTATTCCTTCGCGCAAAGTGCCATGTGAAGATGAGGAGTTGGAGTATGATGAGCTCCCGTGCGATGAAGAAACATTAGCGAAATTTAATGAGCTTAAAATTGAAGAAGAACCGACAGAAAACCCTGAATGGGATAAATTAAAAGATATAAAATTTAACAATAATTAAAATTAACATACCATGCCTAATCCAAAACGAAAACTATCCAGATCCCGCAGAGACTCTCGTCGTTCAACATACAAAGCACCGACTATGACGATCGCAAAAGATACTACAACCGGCGAAGCACATTTATTTCATCGTGCACATTGGTTTGAAGGAAAACTTTACTACAAAGGAAAAGTAGTCATGGAAAAAGCGGTTAAAGCTTAATTTTTTTGAATTATATTTCAAAAAACCTTCCCGGGAAATTGGGGAGGTTTTTTCGTTTACATTAAACTTTAGTGGTATTTTTATAGGATGCAATACTACTTTATGCGCCTGCTTTGTTTTATTTCATTTATTCTTATGTTCACTGCATTAAAAGCACAG
>JBBRHI010000406.1:0-3610 GCA_038222995.1 Bacteroidia bacterium
AATAGTTACTAAATTGTTAAAAATGAATTGTTACTAACTAAAATCTTCGTTAGTATAATACAATTTATAGTATTTAAGGCCTTTTTCCTCATCATAACCCTTTTCCACATAGTCGTGCCGGCCATGAACATAGATGTGAAAATTTTTATCAAGCTTAACAACGCTCTTCATAAATTTTTGATTTTTCTTTACGGCTGTAGGCGAAATCTCAAAATCATCAATGGCCGTAAGGTCCATTTTATCGTTATAGGTTTTACGGTAATCCCTGAAAGCCTCTTGTAATTCAGGCTGTGGAAGGATCTCCTTTTCAAACTCCTTAATATTGAAATTATCTTTTTCTTTAAAGAAGCTTGTACTTTTATTCAGCATCATCATTTGATCCTGCTTTGTTACATTATTGTTTTCCGTTAATACCTCTTCGCAAAAACCTTTACAGGTATCTATAAAATTGGATGTATGAAAATAGGCGTTCTCTTTTAATTTTGTATTTAAAAAATCTTCTACCCAGTAAAAAGCGCAATCCGCAATTTTATTATTAGTATCTACGATACTTATTTTATAGCCTTTTTCTGTTTCCGTGTTATAAATAATACAACCTTTATCAAGTTTATTTATATTGATACCGTTATCGCATTCAATATCAAAATTATCCATGTGTTGAAACACTTTCAGATAGGTTTCTTTATTTTCTGTTTTAAATAAACCTATAGCGTCACAAATTACTCCGTCAACATTACAATCTTTAAAATAACAGGTATAAAATTCCCCTCCCTTAATTTTGGGATGCATCGACTGATTATAAAGGTGCTCGGCAATATGTTTACTGCCATCAATAAATTGTTTTTGTGAATTAAAAATGTCCTTTGCATAGCTCTGCACATCATGGTAATGCATCTCGTTTTTCGCTTTAAACTGATAATATATATCTGTTTTAAAAGGCGACGTTAAATAACGAATTACGGTATCTTTCAAAAAATCATCGTTAATTTTTATGGTCTTTTCACTCAATGTTAATTCCTCACCGAGGCCTTTATTTCCGACATAATGGATAACAAAATTGGTTAATTCGGAACGTGTAAAATCTATCATGGCACAAAAATCTGTTCTAAAAAATGAACCGTAAATATACCGGTTGTCGCCACAATTGAATTAACAAAGTTTAAACAATTAAATATTGTTACTAACGGCCATAATCCATTATAATAAGTAACATTACATTTATATTTTACTATTAAATTTGCTCATTATGCAAAAGAAAATTTTTTATCCTATCCTAATTGTATTTGCTGTTACTGTCAGTTCATTTACATTTTTCCAATTTAACCGCAACCAGATCTTATTAGATATGCTCATGTCTGCCTTAAACCAGGCGCATTACAGCCCTTTAACGATTAATGACGACTTCAGTGAAAAAGCATTTAAGTTATATTTAAAGAATCTTGATTTCAATAAAAAAATGCTGACACAAACCGATGTAGATGCATTATCCAAATACCGCCGTTCTATTGATGATGAAGTGAATAACGGAACGTTTGAATTTTATGAATTATCTTATGGTTTAATCACCAAACGTATTAAAGAAAAAGAATCGTGGAGTAAAGAAATTTTAGAGAAGCCAATGGATTATACCCTTGATGAAGAGTATGAAACAGACGGAGAAAAAACCAAATATGCTGCCAATGATGCCGAGCTGAAAAACGAATGGCGAAAAATGTTGAAATACCAAGTTATCAGCAGGATAGATGAAGCTATGACTGCACAAGAAAAGGCGGACAGTGTAGGCGCAAAAACCCCCGTGGTTAAAAAAAGCTTTGACAGTTTAGAGGTAGACGCCCGTCGCAAAACATTAAAAGCCAACCAGGATTGGTTTAAGCGTTTAAATAAAATCTCTTATAAGGACCGTGTATCGGCTTACCTTAATACCATAACCGGTTTATACGATCCGCATACTGAATATTTTGCCCCGAAAGAAAAAAAGAAATTTGATCAGAGCATGAGCGGTCAATTTGAAGGTATCGGTGCCCGTTTACAGTCGAAAGACGGGTTTGTAAAAGTGTCGGAAGTTATACCCGGATCTCCTTCCGCTAAGCAAGGTGAACTAAAAGCAGGGGACGAAATTCATAAGGTAGCACAAGGAAACGCAGAACCTACCGATATTACTAATATGGATATGGATGATGCCATTGAATTGATAAAAGGTAAAAAAGGTACCGAGGTAAGGTTAACCGTAAAAAAACCGGACGCTACTTTTAAAGTCATTCCAATTATAAGGGACGTGATTGAAATTGAGGAAACGTATGCTAAGTCTGCCGTTTTAAATAATAAAAAGAAAGTAGGTTATATTTATTTGCCGATGTTTTATGCCGATTTTACAAGAAACGGCGCACACCGTTGTTCTGTAGACATGAAAAAAGAAATTGATAAACTTAAAAAACAAGGTGTTGAAGGTATTATTATTGACCTGAGAGATAATGGCGGCGGCTCGTTACAGGAAGTAGTTGATATGGCCGGGCTTTTTATCCCGGAAGGGCCTGTTGTACAGGTAAAAAACAAAAGAGGTGAGGTAAATGTAATGAAGGATAAAAATTCGGAGGTGAGCTGGGACGGCCCTTTAGCAATCATGACTAACCATAACAGCGCCTCTGCTTCAGAGATTTTAGCGGCAGCCATACAGGATTATAAAAGAGGGGTTATTGTCGGTACTCAGAGCTTCGGTAAAGGCACTGTACAATCATTTATTGACCTTGACCAATACTTATTACCACAGTTTGATACGATGCGCCCTATCGGTTCCGTAAAAATAACCATGCAGAAGTTTTACCGTATTAACGGCGGCGCCACACAGCTTAAAGGTGTTGTGCCGGATGTGATACTTCCAAACGTATATGCATATATTGATATGGGCGAAAAAGATTTGGATTATCCTATGCCATGGGATGAAATTACCAAAGCAGATTATACGGAGTATAAAACGATCAATTACGATAAAGTAAAAAAAGGAAATGCTGAGAGGTTAAAAAACAGTTCTGCTTTTAAATTGATCGATATGGAATCAAAAGAATTTAAAGAACGAAAAGAAGATACAAGGTATAATTTAAAGTTGGAAAATTACCGTGCAGAAGCAAAGCAGATGAGAGAGAAAAATAAACGGTATGATGAGTTAAAACTTGATATTAAAGGTTTTAATGCGGAGCTGCCCATGGTTGATAATGAAGCTATTGCAAGGGACACGGTTAAAATAAATAAAGAGAAAAAATGGATCTCCAATATTAAAAAGGATAATGAGATTTACGAAACAAGCAATATAATAATGGATATGAAGTAAGTAGCTTTATCATTTTGAACTTATAATTGTGCGTAACAAATATGTTAATGAGGTTAACTCCTGTTTATTTGCGCAATAATTGACTAATTTTGCATAAGAGATTTCTTTTATGCTGGTAGAACAATTATACACGAGCTGTTTAGCTCAAGGCGCTTATTACATACAATGCGGTAATGAAGCTGCGGTTATTGACCCTTTAAGAGAATACAAACCGTATACTGATTTAGCGAAAAAAAATAACGCTACTATTAAATATATTTTTGAAACTCATTTTCATGCTGATTT
>JBBRHI010000407.1:0-3602 GCA_038222995.1 Bacteroidia bacterium
ATCACCCCGCCGATAAATCGGTAAGGCTACCTCGTTTTCTGTGACACTATCTGTTATACTTTTATTCCTAAAAATATACCCGCCCTTTCAAGCGGCAAATTGCTCTGTGTTGCCCGGACTTTCCTCCCTTAAAATTAAAGAGCGATGAAACAAACCTGTTTTGTGTTAAAATTACAAAAAAAATAGGAATTGTCCGGCACAATTCGGCAAATATTTACAAAGATTATACGGAATTGTTTCTAACAATTGTATTCCTGTGTTACAGTGTTTGCAAAAGGTAATTATAATAGGTCTTAAAATTGTAATGTTGTACGAACAATAGTATAATGCATAATGTACTTTGTATAAATAGTCCAAGCCCTGCACCTTTCCAAAATACCTGCGCCGAAGTATAAAATAACGTATATAAAATAATACCTGCTGCAAAACATAGGATAGACGCATAGAGCAACATTTCATTAAATTGAATGTGCTGTTCCGTGTTTTGAATTTGAATTTTTATGGCAGAGGTTTCTTTAAGCCCGTTTTTTTTAATAGAATTAAAACCCGTTTTAAAGGAAGCAATAGTAAGTCCCCCTGTCGCAAATTGGCACACACCAAACAGCAGCAGCGTTACAGCCAATCCCTTAAATAAAGAATATTTAATAATCTTAAAAAAAAGGAGTGACAGGATGCAGGATACGGTACCGATGCACATAAAAATAAGACCGATGGCTTTTTGATCCGCTAAAGATCCGTTGATGATAGTTGTGTCCAAATTACCGGATATTAGTGAATGGGCACATCAATAATAACCGTAGTTCCTCTTCCAACAACCGAATCAAAATGAACGGCGCCTTCCAGTAATTCTATCCGGGTTTTAATTCCCTTTAATCCTAAGCCCTCAAAGTCATCTATCTTAGAGGAATCGAAACCGATCCCGTTATCTTCTATCATCACATTTAATTCGGTGTCATGCCTTATCAGCTGCATACTTATTTGTGACGCCTTGGCATGTTTAATAATATTATTGACTATTTCCTGTATCACCCGGTATAACACGGTTTCCACTTGGTTATCCAAACGATTGTCTAAGCCCACAATTTCCAGGTCTACTTTTAAAGTAGGGGCATTCCCTAACTTGGTAATAAATTCACGCACTGCGCTTGCAAGGCCCAGTTTAATCAACGTGTTCGGCATCATGTTATGCGATACCGCCCTTACCTCTTTTACCGAATCATCCAATAAGCTCAACGCATTTTGCATGGCTATGTGCTGCTCTTCATTTTGGTCTTTTAATTTAGACTCAAGGTTACTTAAATTTAATTTTGCGGCGCTTAAAAGTTGTCCTACCCCATCATGAAGGTCCTGTGCAATGCGGCGCCTTTCTTTTTCTTCCGCTTCTAAAATAGATTTTGTCCTTAGTTCTTTTTGCGAGGCAATTTCCGCGTCCAGCTCGGCTTTGCGCTCAACCTGTTTGTTTCTGTAAAACAAAAAGGCGGTCACACTTAATAACAGTATCAGTATACCTATGGAAATAAGGATGATGTTTTTAATAAATGCCTGCTGTTCTTTTGCCTCCAGTTCCGCTTTATTTTTTGCCAGCTCAAGGTCTTTTTTCTCCACATCAAATTTCACCTGCATTTCGGCAATACTTTTATCAAGGCGGTGGCCGTAAAGCGAGTCCTTTAAAACAAGTAATGAATCAGAATACTTGAAAGCAGTTTTAAGGTCGCCTGTTTCATCATAATAGTTTGATAAGTTAGTATAAAGATTTTCTAAATTATCGGGGTTATTGGTTTGGGCATAAAGCCCTCGTGAATAACTATAATACTCAAGGGCCTTTTTAGAATTACCCGTCTGCATATAAAGCTGTCCTAAATTATTTGTTACCGAGGTTTGCCCGTCTAAATTTTCCGTTTCCTTAAATTTAACGAGGGCTTTTTCCAAATATAAAATTGCTTTTTGAGGGTTTTCCAACATGACATATAAACCGCCGAGGTTATTATAATTCCATGCTACAGACGTTTTATCATCCAGTGCTTCGCGTATGGAAGTAGATTGTAAAAAGAATTTTTCGGCAGAGTCTAATTGGTCATGCTCTGCATATAATATGCCCAGTGTATTGTAAACATTCCCTAAAGCTGTTTTTTTTGAAATTAATTTTGCGGTTGCTTCGGCCTGTCTTAAATACCGGTCGGCTTGCTTAAAGTTGTGTTGCTGCTGGTACACATTGGCAATATTTACTAAAATATTAGCGGTGTTGGCGGTGTCTTTTATTTGCTCATAATTTTTAAGCGCGTCAAACGCATTTTTTAACCCGGGTTCCAATTGCATCATCATCACATAGGCAGAGCTTAGCTTATGGTAAATGGCGGCCCTGTAAGCCGGGGGTGTATTTGAAGGGAGGGTAGCAGCGATAGGCAGCAATAGTGCAATGATGGAATCGCCTTCATCTTTTTGATAGTAGGCTTTACAAAGCGCAATAACCGATTCGAAATAATAAGCCGAATATTTACAGTTTTTGGTTTTTGTGTAAGCCTGCAGTGCCAGGTTGTATGACCGGGTTATATCTTTAGATAAGGCTTTGTTTGCTTCTTTATACAGTTTTTTTACGGCAAGTGTATCACAGGTTTGTGAAACCGAAACACCGGCCGAAAAGAACATACTTAGGATGAAAAGCAAAAGGAATCTCATCCCGTAAAAGTACAATTTTACCGGTAAATACACCATATAAAGTGGTATCTTTGCGGCACTAATGAAAACAAAAACGCTTAAAAAAAATAAGGTAAATGTGGTTACGCTCGGGTGCAGTAAAAACATTGTAGACAGTGAAGTATTAATGGGGCAATTGCGTGCCAATAACTTTAATGTGGAGCATGAGAGTGAAGAGGATAACCATAACATTGTGATTATAAATACCTGCGGCTTTGTAGAAAATGCAAAGCAGGAAAGTATTGATACGATATTGCGCTACGTAGAAGCAAAAAAAGAAGGCAGCATTGAAAAGCTTTACGTTACAGGTTGTTTGAGCGAACGCTATAAGTCGGATCTTGAAAAAGAAATCCCGGATGTGGATGCTTATTTCGGGACCCGTGACTTACCTAAAATTTTAAAAACACTTAAAGCGGATTATAAAAAAGAATTGGTAGGTGAAAGACTGTTAACTACACCTAATCATTTTGCTTATTTTAAAATAAGCGAGGGTTGCGACAGACCCTGTAGTTTTTGCGCCATTCCTTTAATGCGCGGCAACCATATTTCGGAACCGATAGAAGAACTCGTAGCGCGTGCAAAATTACTGGCAAGTAAAGGGACGCGCGAACTCTTATTAATAGCGCAGGACCTTACGTATTACGGCTTGGATATTTATAAAAAGCGCGAGCTGGCAAATTTGGTAGATCGCTTAAGTGATGTAGAAGGCATTGATTGGATCCGCTTGCACTACGCTTTCCCAAGCGGGTTCCCGATGGATGTATTAGATGTGATGAATAAAAAAAGCAACGTGTGTAATTATTTAGATATGCCGCTGCAACACATTACCGACAGTATGCTCAAGAGTATGCGCAGAGGAACTACCAAACAAAAAACAATTGATTTAGTAAATAAAATGCGTGATAAAG
>JBBRHI010000408.1:0-3592 GCA_038222995.1 Bacteroidia bacterium
ACTTTAAAGCGTTTTTCAGGTCTTTCTCCGCACCTTTATAATCCTCTTTCTTTACCTTAGCAAAGGCCATTTTATTATAAGCTTCTACATAATCGGGTTTCAGCTTAACCGCTTTTTTTAAAGAAACGAGGGCCTCATCGTACTTGGCTGAATCTATTAATTTTAAGGCTGCTTTATAAAGCGTTATTTCGGGGTTTGCATTTTTTGCCGTATCGGCCTGCGAGGATGCGCTTGTATATAGGGTAATGAATATGATAGAAAAAAGGAACTTAATCACTGCTTTACCCTGTTTTATTTTGTTTTTAATAATGGATGATTAAATTTACACAAACAATTTTAAATATAAAACTATGCCGTTTATTATCACTCTTTTAATATTAGCCCTGCTGCTGATATTTTTATCGTTTGTTACCGTGCAACAAGGCACGGTAGCCGTTATTACCGTATTCGGAAAATATAAAAGGATCCTCACACCGGGCCTGAGCATGAAAATTCCGTTTATAGAAAAAGTGTACAAAAAAA
Source organism: Bacteroidia bacterium (assembly GCA_038222995.1). Lineage (GTDB taxonomy): Bacteria > Bacteroidota > Bacteroidia > B-17B0 > Aurantibacillaceae > UBA4416. The sequence continues at coordinate 523 of JBBRHI010000408.1, forward strand.
TATCCATTCAAAATCGAAGTGTTGAATTAGGTTTCCAGGCAGTAACCATTGACCAGGCCAACGTTAATTTTACCGCTATGTTATTGTACGCCGTAATTAACCAAAATGAAGAATCTATTAAAAACGTAGCCTTTAAGTTTGTGGACGATAAAAACTTAATGCAGGCGTTGGTTCGTTCTATCGAAGGATCGGTAAGGGCTTTTGTGGCTACAAAAAAGCAATCGGAAGTACTGTCGCTGCGCCGCGATATTGTGGAGGCCGTAAAAGAACAATTGGATGTGATGTTGGAAGAGTGGGGGTATCATTTAATTGATCTTCAGCTCAACGATATTACGTTTGACGAAGAGGTAATGCGATCCATGGCTAAAGTAGTAGCCAGTAATAACTTAAAAGCCGCCGCCGAAAACGAAGGGCAGGCTTTATTAATTACCCGTACCAAAGCCGCGGAAGCGGAAGGTAACTTTATTAAGATCTCGGCAACTGCCGAAAAAGAAGCGGCACAAATGCGCGGGCAGGGTATAGCCTTGTTCAGAGAAGAAGTAGCGCGCGGTATGGCCGAAGCAGCCAAACAAATGCAGGAATCAAACCTCGATACATCTCTAATTTTGTTCAGTATGTGGACAGAGGCCGTGAAAAACTTCGCGGAACAAGGTAACGGCAATATTATATTTTTAGACGGAAGCGTGGAAGGGATGGATAAAACCATGAAGCAAATGATGGCCTTGAGTACAAGGGAAAACGCTAAAAAATAACCCCGGCACTTTAATTGTTAAAATCGACGAACAAAACTGTAAAAAAGTTGGAGTTTATAAAATAGTAAACTTTAATTAATAAATTTATAATATACATAATACAGAAAAATCAAAATTGTTCTTATGAAAAAACAACTATTTACTTTATTGGGAGGCACGTTATTCGCTTCAGCTATTTATGCACAGCAACAACCTGTACATAACCAAACGTGTAATACCTATGGCGCTATGGAAGACGCCTTTAAAGCAGACCCCAACCTTAAAGCCAAATATAACCTGGTTCAATCGCAGTTAGAGCTTGAATACCAAAGTGCACTGGCTATGCAACAGCAAGGCAGGCCGTCGGTGGCTTCTTATACCATACCTGTAGTATTCCATATTATGGGCCCGCAAACTATTCCCGACCAGGTGTTTATTGACGCTATTGCGCAGGTTAACAGGGATTACGGAAGAGCAGGGTCGGATACCGGTACTGTTTATCCTAATTTCAAATCAATATACGTAGACGCCCAAATGGTGTTTGCCCTGGCAAAAAAAGACCCTAACGGGAATTGCACTAACGGGATCATTCACCACAATGCCGATAACAGCTATTGGAACCAAGGGGCCGGTATTTCATCCTATAAATATTCCGGTACGGGCACTAGCCGCTGGCCAACTACCCAATATTTAAATGTGTATGTAGTAGAATGTATTTACAGCACGTCGCAAGGTATTAACTGCCCAACCGCCTCAGGCACCTTATATTTAGGCGGGTATACTTACTTACCGGGTTCTGCTCCCGGTACCAACGCCGATGCTATTGTTTACAGAACCAGCGAATTAAACGGTTTAAGCGCGCGTGCCTTAAGTCATGAAATGGGTCATTGGTTTAACTTACAGCATACGTTTGGAAATACTAACAGCCCGGGCATGAGCTGCGGTAACGACAATATCTCAGACACGCCTCCTACAACCGGTGTACAAAGCATGTGCCCTGCAAGTAATTCTAATACTTGCGCAACATCTTCCGGCTTATGGAATGTAGAGAATTTTATGGATTACTCCTCTTGTCCAAAAAACTTTACGCAAGGCCAGGTAACGGCTATCAGGGCTGCTGCGGCAAGCTCTACTGCCGGCAGAAACAATTTATGGTCAACGGCTAACCTTTCAGCTACAGGTTTGGCACCGGGTTACACGTGTACGCCGGTAGCTAATTTTAATGCTAACAAACAAAGTGTTTGTGCGGGCAGCACCGTAACTTTCAGCAATACCAGCCAGGTAGGCACATCGGGTTCCGTTAACTGGTCGTTCGACGGCGGAACACCTGCAACCTCTACTTCAAATACAACTTCAGTAACCTATTCAACCCCGGGAACTTATTCGGTAGTGTTAACAGCCACAAACCCTTCCGGCTCTAATACCACTGCACAAACTTCTTATATTACGGTAGTACAGGGCGGCGCCGGGCTCTTAGTGCCGTTTACCCACGATTTTGATTCCGGTAACTTACCCGGCATTAACGTTATTAACGGTAACTCGGGCACAGTGGCTTGGGCTTTAAATACAGGAACAGGCGCTAACGGAACAACGCAAAGCATTTTTTTAAATAATGCATCGCAATCAAGTTCAGCCGGGCAAATAGATATTTTTGAAACGCCTATTTACAATTTTGCCAGCAGTACCAACATTTCATTATCATACTACTATGCTTATGCTAAAAAAATTACGACGCAGGCAGATACCTTTAAATTACAATACAGTACAGACTGCGGCGGTACCTGGACCAATGTATTAGGCTTTGCTAATTGCAATACCATGGCAGCTAACTCCGGAAGCATTACCTCAGCATCTTTCTCGCCAAGTGCAGCGCAATGGAAACAAGTAAATATTGCAAGCACCTTATTAACGGCATTAAATAATAAGCCGAGCGTGAAATTCCGTTTCTGGTTTAAAAGTGATAAAACAGCAGGAAGCTCTAACAATATTTTTATTGACCAGATCAATGTAAGCGGTACCGTGGGCCTTAATGAATTAGAAAACAAATTAGGCCTGGCTGTATATCCTAACCCTACCAATGCTTCGGCAACGGTTGACCTTAATACTTACACTAATGAAAAAGTAAAGATCACCGTTATGGACGTTGTTGGCAGAGTAGTGGAAGAAGCAAACACCCTAGCGGTAGACGGAACGAAAGGAAGCTACACGGTAAACAAAAACGCCTCGTTAGCGAAAGGCATTTACATTATTAATATTGATGTAAACAACCAAAAGATCTCTAAGAAACTGATCATCGAATAATATTTATATTCTTTAATTTTAAAACGGCTTATGGTTAC
>JBBRHI010000409.1:0-3591 GCA_038222995.1 Bacteroidia bacterium
TAAAGATGTGCTAATATACAAATATAAAAACAAAGAACAAGTTTTTATATTCATTTTGTTCTTATTTGTTTTTGCTATGTTCTTATATAGTTCGTTTTTGAATAACAAAAACCATTTTCGCTACAATAACTCTTTGGTAATGGCTGAATGGAAGAATATTGATAACGAAAAATTAGATCCCGCTTTTGCAGCAATACGCTCTTTGTTTTTGGATGGAACGATTGATAGCATGTATAAATTAATTGATTATAGTCCAACTAAAGTTGCGTCACTTTTTAGCATGAGTTATAGAACCTATCATGACAAGCTTAAAGAGCCGTGGAAGTTCTCTCTCTTGCATATTTTGGTGTTAGCCAATGTATTAAGAATTGATCCAGAAGTAATCAATAGTATAATTCAAAAAGAGTCAGAAAAGGCAATAAAGGTAAAGATTGAACTTTATAATTTAAAAGAGCAAAAAAATAAAGAAAATCTGTTAAAGCGAAAGGAATAGAAAGCCCTTCAATATTTAGGGTTTCGATATAATTAGAATAGAATTTATAATACCGTTAAAAAGGATAGTTATTGGTAACCTTTAATTTTTGATAATCGTAAGCATTCCCCTTATCAATTACGGCCAGCTCGTCATAATATTTATTAGCCAATTCTTTATAACCGTTGAACTGGCTTCGTCTCTGTATTATTTGATTATTGTTAAACTTCCAGGATTGATCACCACCTAATCTAAACGTAAGCTCTCTATAAATCTCAGCCCTTAGTACCTTTAAATAAAAATTCTGCATTTTTAATGTGATCGCTTTTTCAGCCATGTTTTTAGCTGTAATCAATTTATTGAATGCGATTTTATTTCCAAGGTCGGGATTTGCTATCACACTATTTAAACTTAAATAAAGGACTCCCCTTAAAAACAAACTGGTGGTATCATTTGGATGAAGTTTTAAGTTTTTGTCCATGCTATCGGATAAAGCGGCGTATTTAGCTGGTTTCGGGTTACCAATTGTTCCATCGTTTATATAAATCAATCCCGATCTAACCTGCACTGGTAGCTGTGCAAGGCTAAAAGTTGATTTTACGGATAGACTTATCAGAATTATAAAAAACAGGTTACTCTTTCTCATAAGCAGATGATTAGTGTATTGTTAGTTTCTTTGATCAATAATCAAATAAGTTATCCAAGGCGCTATATACCTCAATCGATACTAAGTATAAGAACCGTCCAGATATGCTTTATACCGTAAATATTTAATTAACTCTAATTTTTGACCATCATTCAATTCTGCGTATAACATAACTGCGTTATTCCTGAAGTCCATAAAATTAATATACCAGCCATTTCGCTCTTCAGCATTCAGCAGCCCTTCATCTGTTAACAGTTGAATCAAGCCGACGATCACCTGATAACCCAATACTTTATATACCGGATGGTTATCAAATAAATCGATTCTTTTCATTTCCTGGATGTATCCGCCTTCCATATGGTTTAGGCCAGGCAAACACCTAAGCAGGCATTCACAAAATTAATTTTTAACGCAACAGGGCCACTACGCGGAAATACCCGTATCCCCCGAATTTATGCCAGTCTATCCCGAAAATATGATTTATGAAAATGAAACAGCGAAAAAGAGTTGAAAAACTGCTATTAGCTACCCTACTTATTGAACTCCAATAATTCTTTGGGGTCAACCTCAAGGGCTTTCGCCAGCTCGGCAAGAGAAAGGAGGGTAATGTTTTGTTTTCCGCTTTCATACCGTTGAATATCTGCGTATTCTACGTTGCATAGCAGTGACATTTTACGGAGGGTCAGGTTTTTAGACTGTCTTAAAAACTTAAGACGCTTTCCAAATTGAATTAATATTCCCTTATCTAAATCGCTAACCATTATCCTTATAAATGATTAGGGAAATTGTAATAATATAATATCAATAGCGTTGTGGCATACCACAACAAAGGTTAACTTTGATAGTTATCATGTAGTTAACCCGTAGTGACATTTAAAAATAAAATCGTTTAGAATGAGTAATGACTTACCGCTTTTAGAAAAAAAAATAGAAGATTTGTTTGGAGAGGAACCGTTTAACCAGGTGGACGAGGAACTTTTCAGATGGTTAATGTTTGCTTATTTCGATAAGGGAAGCAATATCAAAAATTTGGATAGCCTGAATTTTGAAATGTTCAAAGACAAGCTCACCGTATTGATCGATGCGGTTTACCAGTGGCACCAGAGCAGAATGAAACTCGAAAACCCTAACAGCAATCGTCCATCTAAATAGGTCTTACTTACAAAGAAGACCTTCGCTGCCTTATAAGATCTTCGGACGTTTATAGCGGGTAAACTCTACGCTTAGATTTTCCTGGAGATTGAGGCCGGTCAATAGATTCGTTGTGGAGTAACACAACAATATTGTTACAAATCTAAATTGGTTTTTGAATAAGAAAATCGCCTAAAAAGAGAAAAGCCGGGCATCGCGCCAGGCTTTTCTTACCTAAACCTTATCACAATAGCACGAGATGTGCTAAGATTTTTAAATATACCTGTATTTTCGGGATTGTCAATACTTACTTTTAAGTCAGTGAAAAAGCGAGTATGTTCAGCGTTTCTTTTGTTTTTTATTGAATGCTGTCACAAGGGCCAGGAACCTTTCAAATGAATAGGGCTTGGTGATAATTTCTGCAACATTCAATTCATAATCTTTTATCCTGCTTAAAAGTTCGGAAGTTGTAATCACAACTTTAACTGAAGAAGGAATATGGGGAAGAAAAGCCGGCGCATTCATCGAGCTCATGTAGAAATCAAGAAAGACAAGATCCAGTTCGCCGCTTTGTATTAACGGCAATGACAACATCGGATCGGTAAAAGTAGCCACAAGTTCGACGAACGGTATCCGGCTACAATACTCTGTCAATAAATCATTGCATGAAAATTCATCATCGATCCCGATACATCTTATCATTTTACTCTTGAACTCCTTTTAGTAAAAATAGGTCTTTTTCAAGAAATATGAAATGATAGCACTTCAATTGAATCAGAAATCATTACCTGAAGACTGAAATTGCCTGTATGTCATCAAATTTACCCCTATTTAGTTACCGTAAACCCCTGATATAAGTATTTATAGCTTTTCGCCGGCCACTTAATTTTGACGGTAAATTTTATTGTTTCAAAAACAAACTTTTAGCATCATTTATGAACTTTATATCTATCCAACTTCGGCTATTTGTACAAGAGTCAATAGACCCTAAAAATTTTATCGGTAAGCATCTATCCCCCTCAGAATTTAATAAATGGAAAAATTTCCTGGACAAAGAAGCAGCAGCCATACTTCTTTCAGTTACAGACTGGCAGTCAGGCTTTCAGGAATATGATGAAAAGCACATCGAAAGTTTAATTACCGCGCTTGTTAATTTAAGCAATACGCTCAATTCCTACATGTTTAAAAGTCCAGCTTTACTAAAAAATCATCCCCAAGCACGGAGTATCAATGAACATTACTATTATTCACTTCATCTATTGGAAGGGCTCCTGTTGTCGCTGGGTGAATCCTTTCCGGGACCGGTAGCATGCGTAAAAATATCACAGGCAAATCTACGGGC
>JBBRHI010000410.1:0-3588 GCA_038222995.1 Bacteroidia bacterium
TTTGTATTAAAAATACATACGTTCAATTATCTGTCTGTTACATCAAAACATGACTTTTGTAATGATGGCTAAAATACACATAGGCAAGAAGATAAAGGAAATATGGAAGAGTTCCAGATTAAAAGGGACTGAATTTGCTTCTCTTATTAACAGAGACCGTCAGGTAATTTATGACATTTTTGACAGGGAAACAATTGACACCGGGTTACTCCAAACGATAAGTACAGTTTTGGAGCATGATTTTTTTTCGTATTACAGCCAACAAAATCAACTGAGCCAAAGTAAGGAAGGGAAAACGGATTATGGCTATGCGACTAAGGAGGATTTTATGATCCTTAGTAATACCCTTGAGGCATTAACCCTTCAGATGCAAAAGGTGTTAGAACAACTGCCTCAAAAAAAAGCGGCGGCAAAAAAGAAATACGGTAAAAAAATAAAACCCTCTGCTTAAAGCGGAAGGTTTATTATAATTAGCAGTATAAAAACAACTGGTATTTATGCTGCCAGTGTTGTTTTTTCTTCGTGGTTTATATTAAATTCAAGTGGTTCGTATTTTTCTTTCAATTTAGCAATAGCCGGGTTTGCTCGCCGTTCGGCCATTAATTCTTTTTTAAGGATCCATTTTTCGCCTTGCAGCTTATTCATCAATTTATCATACGGCATATAGATGATTAAATTTAAAAGGCCCTTAATCTTCGCTTCTAAGCTGTGTGCCATCTTACGGTAGCTTACCGAAAAACCTCCGTCAACATAAGTAATGTAATGCCAAAAACCGCTTGGCATATATAAAGAATCGCCATGTTCCAAAATGCATTCCTGCACTTCAATATATTTTAAACCGGGATATTTTTTATAATCGGGATTATCTAAATCAACTAAGGAATGTGTATTAAAGGGAAGACGGTATAAAAGGTCAGAATAGTCAGGAGAAATCAACACTACTTTTTTGCGCCCGTAGAATTGCGTTAACAGTACGTTTGACATGTCAATGTCCTGATGAATGCGAACCTTAATGCCTTTAGCTCCAAAAAACATATACCCTATCCTGCCTAAAACCCCTTTAAACAGGTCGGGGCAGGGAAAATCTTTTCTTAATTCGGGCTTACATTTAAACATATTAAATAAAAACATACGCAAAGTAGTAGGCTTATTTTCAATAATGGTATTTACATATTCGCCAAAAGGCATTTTAAGGTCAGGGTTTGTAAAGGCGGAGCCTTTATTGCTGTTACTATTATCGAACACATCAACCATTACAGAGCCGCAAAGATTTTTGATGTAATCGATGGTCCATTTTTTGCCTGCAGGATATTTATCGGCCAGGCCTTTTATAACAACAGGTTTCTGAGGAATTAAATACTGTTTTTTAAATTCTTCAGGTGTAATATCGCTTATAGTCTGAATAGAAGAAGTTTTCATATGTATATTAATTGAGTTAAAAATACTATGCAATTCTATACCGGTTAATAATACTTTCCCTTGTCAAAATTAGTTTAGATTTAAATGCAAAAATCAGCTCGTCCGTTAAAATTTTTTAAAACGGAGTAAAAATATCTACAACTTTACATATAGTAATCATTAATTTTACTTCATGAATTTAAAGCTTCCTCTTTCTAAACAAATAGCCTATGCCTTTGGTATGATGGGGTGGAGCATCCTCACCAATATTATAAGCGTGATCCTTGTTTATTTGTATGCTCCGCCCGAAAACAGCCGGCTGCCACATCTTATTACGCAAGTGGCCATTTTTGGGTTCTTTAATGCCATTGCCCTTATTACCGCCAGCGGGCGTTTTGTAGATGCAGTTTACGATCCCTATATAGCGCAGGTAAGCGATCGAAGTAAAAGCCCAAAAGGCAGGCGTATCCCACTCATGAAAAAAGCTATTTTACCGTCTTTACTTTTTTGTTGCTTGGTTTTTTTTCCTTTATACTTGCACGAATCGGGCCTCAACGTTATCTGGGTAATGGCGATGCTGATTCTTTTTTATGTATCTACTACTACGTATGTTATTCCATACTATGCCCTACTCCCTGAGCTCGCGCCAACATCGGAAGATAAGGTGAAGTTAGCCACCTGGCAGTCTGTTGGTTTTGTAGTAGGCATTGGTACAGCCTCTAATGTATTTAACGTGACTGATCTCATTCAGCATCATTTTGGGATAGCAACCCGCCTTGCTGCACTCCAATATTCTATTGTGGGATTTGTAATTTTAGCAGGTATTGCCTTACTGATCCCGGTACTGGCCATTGATGAAAAAAAATACAGTACTTCCGTGCCGCATTCCGTTCCTTTAAAAAAAGCCCTGGCGCATGCATTTAAGAACAGGAATTTTTTATTGTTTATTATAGCCGATTTCTCCTATTTTATTGCAGTAACCATCATTACAACAGGCCTGTTGTATTTTCTGAAGGTGTTACTGCAGCTCGATGAGAAACTGGGAAATACTTTAATGATCACGATGGTGTTAGTGTCTTTTATATTTTATCCCGTTGTAAATTATTTGGCAAAACGCATCGGCAAGAAACGCATTGTTGTATTTTCATTATTACTGCTGTCCTGTATTTTTTTAGGGATTTATTTTCTCGGAAAATTTCCTTTGGGTGCCAAAGCGCAGATCTTTTTATTGATCGGCTTTGCTGCTATTCCTTTGGCTTCGCTTAACATTTTACCAAATGCCATCCTGGCAGAAATCATTGAAAAAGACAGTAAAGAGACCGGTGAGAATAAAGAGGCTATTTATTTTGCTGTCCGCTACTTTTTTGTGAAGATCGCGCAAACCTTTGGGATCGCGCTTTTTTCGATGTTTTTGATTTACGGCAAAGATGTTGGCAATGATTTTGGAATACGCTTAAACGGAATTTTAGGCTTTATCCTTTGCTTTGCAGCGTCCATTATTTTTACGCGGTTTAAAGAGCCCGGGAATAACGCACAAAGATCTTCTGAATAGTTTAAATTATTGGATGGCAAGAGCCTTTAAATCTATCGCCCTGTATTATTCGGTCTGGAATAAATTAATTGCATAACATTAATGTTACGCATGGCAAAAGCAGCTTCGCAGTAACATAAATAGTAATTCCATTTACGGATGAAATAATCGTCGAACCCGATTTTTTTTACTTCTGCTAAATTATCATTAAAATTTTTGTACCATACATTCAGTGTATGCGCATAATGTAAGCCAATGTCTTTCAGGTCTACCAATGTGAGGTCGCTTGTACTGTTAATTGATTGGTTAATAACGGCAACAGACGGCAGAAGCGAACCGGGGAAAATATGTTTTTGGATCCAGTCTACACCGGTTTTTAAGCTTTCAAAACGTGAGTCGGGGCAAGTAATAGTCTGTATCGCAAAAATACCGTCTTTCTTTAAAAGCTCACCGCATTTTCTGAAATAGTCATTATAAAATTCCGCCCCAACGGCTTCCAGCATTTCAATAGAAACGATCTTATCAAACTTGCCTTCCATTAAGCGGTAATCTTTTATAAGAATGGTAATTTTATCCGAAAGATTTTCTTTAGCAATACGTTCTTTAGCAAGCTTATACTGTTCTTCCGAAATAGTAAGCGTGGTTACTTTACATCCGTA
>JBBRHI010000411.1:0-3588 GCA_038222995.1 Bacteroidia bacterium
ATATTTTTTATTTCGTGTAAAGAACAATCGAACGTAAAAACTGTAAAGGCTGATGCTCCGCAGGACCTGGAGCAGGAAGTAACCAAACAGCTCAAAACATTTATTACGAATGACACCCTCATTACTCTTGACTCCGTTAGCCTAAGCTGTTACCGGTATTTTAAACAGCATTATTCAACTAAACTGCTCTGGTTTAACCAATCAAAGTTCAATGCCAATGGAGAGAGCTTATTTAAGTTGCTTGAAAAAAGCACCTATTATGGCCTGATCCCAAAAGACTATCATTTACATGAGATCAAAAAGTATATCGATTCTATAAGCTTCGAAAAAAAATACATTAACGTTACCGCTTTAGTAAAAGCAGATATTTTATTAAGTGATGCCTATTATCTATTTGGAGCGCACCTTAATAAAGGACGTTTTTACAGGGACAGCTTATTATTACAAACAAATTTCACAAAGCTCAATAAAGGCTGGGACAGCTTATTGTGGGCCGGTTATACAAAACAAAACATTACGGCATCTATAGATTCTCTTGAACCTAAAAATTACAATTACAGAATGCTTAAAAAAGAGCTGGCCGTTATATTAAATAACCCGAGGTTATACCAAATGGATTCTATTCCTTTTACAACAGAAAAAGATTCGCTTTTAAAAACCAAACTCATTGTTAAAAACCTTATTAAACAAGGACTTTATGATACATTAAGCCCTCTTAACGATAGCTTAAAACTTGCCAAAGCTTTGGATAAATTACAACGTAAATGGTATATACAGCCCGACGGTAAAATGGGAAAATACACAAAGCAGGCATTAACGTATAACCGCGAAAAAGTAATTAAACAGGTGAGTATGGCGATGGAACGTTGGCGTTGGGAAGATAAGTTCCCTGACCGTTATGCCTTTATAAATATCCCGGCGTTTTGGCTGACAGTTTTCGAAAAAGATACCGTTGTTATGCAGTCTGCCATTGTTTGCGGCAAACCGGAAACACAAACGCCTATTGTAACAAGTAAAATAAATCAAATGCTTATTTATCCTTACTGGAATGTACCCGTAAGCATTGCTACTAAAGAAATATTACCTGCGGTGCAAAGAGATACAACATATCTTAGGCGGAAAAACTTTGAAGTATTAGGGGCCGGCGATAAAGTATTAGATTACACCAAAGTACCGTGGAAAAAATATACCAAAGAATATTTACCGGTAAGGTTCAGGCAGCGCATTGGCGACGATAATAGCCTTGGAGTAGTAAAATTCAACTTTTATAATCCTTACGGTGTGTATTTACACGACACCAATTCAAAACGGTATTTTAAAACAAGCGCTCGCGCCCAAAGCCACGGCTGTATGCGGTTAGAAAAATTTACAGAGTTTGCTGATTTTTTGATCAGGGACGACAGTGTGCATTACACACACGATAGCTTACAGGTGTATTTTGCCAGACAAGAACAGCGGAAGCTTGCGTTAAGAAAAGTATTACCTATTTATGTTCGTTACTATACTGCTAGTGCAGATAGTACAGGTTTAAAATTATACATGGATGTATACCGTAAAGATGAAGAGATGATGAAACTACTCTACAAATAAATTACCTTACCAGGATACTTTTGGTAGCTACCGAAGCTACGCTAAACCAACCTATTGCTTTCGTTTTCCCGTCCGGGCTCGTAATATTTGTTTTTACATTTTCAGGCGTTGTTGCAAATAAACCTCCATTATTTATTTGTGTTGAGGCTTGTGTAAAAAAGTTATAAGTTGTGCTTGTTATCGAATGTACTTCTACACTGCACCGATCATGTTTCCTGTATTTTTTAAACCCTAATAATGTGCTTGGAGGTGTAAATTCCAGCGAATCGGCCGGTGCATCTGTAATAGCGCCGCCTGTCCCGTCAATATTAAGGTTAAGGTCTGCAGCGTCAGCAAACAAAGTATCATTTCTGTACGTTTTTATCCAGTAATAATCAGCTTGTGTATCTGCTTTATCCTTTGCAAATAAAATACATAAATAGGTGCTGTCCTTCCCGTTTCCGCCTCCGCCAAAACCTAAACTCCCGTCATTAAGTTGCGCACTGATGCTATCAATGGAAGCTAAGCGTTTTTGTGTAGTAGAAGAATTATATACGGCACCGTCTATAGTAACACTCAAACTGTAGTTATGATTTATACGGGCCAAAGTATCGGTAGATAATAACGTGTATACATAATTGCCGTTGCTTGTGTAATTAAATACGTACTGCCTGTTATCATTCAAGTCGGTTAACACAACCGTAGCGCCTGAAACGCCCGGAGGTGAAATATTACTAAAGTAACTGGCGTTGGTAGTGATCCTTATAAGCTGGTCTGTGCGCAAATTGTTTACAAAAGCGTCTATCACATAAAGTTTAGAACCTTCATCCAGCTTCACTTGCACAACATCTTCACAAGAAGAAAACAAAAAGGCGATGCAGCTTAATAACGTTATTTTAAATATCGGTTTCATTATAGAACTATTTTAAAAATTAAAATTATAGGTTAATGCAGGAACAAACGATCCTATTACCGAATACCTTACGGCTTGTGTCTGGTTAGGGTCTCCGTCTTTTGTTCTGAAATAAATGCTGAACGCATTACGTCTGTTGTACACATTATAGACACTTATTACAAGAAACTGTTTGTAACGGCGTTTCTCATTCTTTTTAAAAGCGTATGTAGCGCCTATATCAAGGCGGTTGTATGATGTGATGCGGTAATTGTTCCTTGTACCTGTTGTATTGTAAGGGATATTGTAATTCTGGACCTGAATTTTTGAATTAGGAAACGTTGCGGGAGTTCCTGTCAAATAAACAAAATTAGCAGATATGTTCCAGCGTTTTGTAATATCATAATTTACACTTGTATTTAAACAATGCGTTCGGTCATACCGGCTAAAAAACCATTTATCATTACTGATGCCTCTTACTAAACGCTCTGTTCTGCTTAACGTATAACTGATCCACCCGTTTAATTTTCCTTTACTTTTTTTAATATATACTTCCATACCGTAAGCTCTTCCCAGGCCCTGTATCAATTGCGATTCAACATGCGGATTTATAAATAGATCTGCATTATCAACATAATCCATCTGATGCTGCATGTATTTATAATAGACCTCAACAGATGTTTCAAACATATTTTCTTTAAAATTGCGGAAGTAACCTACACTACCTTGGTCGGCAACTAATGGTTTTAAATTGTTACTGGCAAGCGTATACACATCTAACGGTGTGCTCGCTGCTGTATTACTGATCAGCTGTAAATATTGTGCCATACGGTTATAGCTGGCCTTTACAGAGCTTTTAGAATTAAGAACGTAATTTAATGCAAACCTTGGTTCAGGCGTGTAATAAGTTTTTATGATTTGTCCTTTAGTATATTTTTGCTCATGATCCAGAGGCAAAGGCGTATTAGGAGTTGTATCCCTGTAATAATAGGCGGTTCCTTTACCGAGATAATTATACATACTTAATCGTAAACCATATTCGGCGGTTAAGCGCGGCAACAGTTTTTGTTCGTTAGAAATATATGCTGAACTCTCAAGCCCGTATCGTTTTTCAGAGATCAGGGATG
>JBBRHI010000412.1:0-3584 GCA_038222995.1 Bacteroidia bacterium
GGCGCTTGCTACTGATCTGGAAAAACATACTCCGGCTGCCTTTACAGAATCCGTCCTGTTTGCCAAACAGTTTAATGCTGAAATAGCATTTGTTTACATAGAGGAGAATTTTAATAGGGTTGATGCAACCGCTATACTACAAAAGCTTGTTGATGAAATTAAGCAGGATATAGGGTATAGTAAGGTCTCTTTTCACATTGGTGTCAGTTCAAGTATTATTGACGGCTTGGAAGCTTTCGTAGAAAAAGAAAAATCGGATGTATTGTCGATGATAACACACCGTAGAAAATTTCCGGAGACCATTTGGAACATAAGCTTCACAACTATTATGTCTAATCACACCTCTATTCCTTTGATAGTATTTCATTCACATTAAATAAAACCAGCAGTTAGCCGCCTCAATTAAAATTTATGAAAACAAGAACCATAGACGTTACCTTAATGAAAGAAGGGATATTACATATTCATTTAAAAGCCAATAGTGAAATTACCTTAAACGACGCTGTATTAGCAGTTGAAGAAATGGGAAAACTGGCTAAGGGTAAAAAGCGCCCTGTATTTATTGATGCGGGAGAGTTTTGTACAATAGATAAAGAAGCACGGATTTTTTCTGCAAGTAAAGAAAGTAATATTTATACTTTGGCAGATGCCATTGCTTATCATGGCCTTGGACAGAAACTAATTGCCGATTTTTACCTTAAGCAAAACAACCCTACCGTGCCAACTAAAGTTTTTTCGGAAATAAAGGAGGCAATCACCTGGTTAAAAACGTATTTAAAGTAACCCTTCATTTTAAATACTAAACCAATTAACTCTTTAAATGAAATCGATCGCTCTTAAAACTTTTTTTTATGAAACAGCCAATGTGTATTTGTTTGCCGTTCGATTTTTTAAAGAACTGTTTAAACCCCGATTTGAATTTAATGAGTGTTTAAAACAATGTTATACGGTTGGTAATACATCCATTACGCTTGTAGCGGTAACAGCCTTTATTATGGGCTTAGTCATTACGATCCAAACTCAACCGGCTATGGAAACCTTTGGCACTGAATCCTGGTTACCGTCCGTGGTTTCAATTTCGCTTGTAAGGGAGCTCGTACCGGTAATCACGGCATTAACCTGTGCCGGTAAAATCGGGTCGAGTATAGGCGCGGAACTCGGATCCATGAAAGTAACGGAACAAATTGATTCCATGGAAGTTTCGGGCACAAACCCTTTTAAATATTTAGTAGTAACGCGGGTTTTAGCTACAACATTAATGTTGCCGCTACTTATTATTTTAGGGGATACCATTTCTTTATATGGTGCTTATATCGGTGTTAATATAAATCAGGAGGTGAGCTTTCATTTATTTACAAACCAGGTGTTTTCTAAGCTTGATTTTGGAGATATATTGCCCTCCGTTATTAAAGGCCTTTTTTTTGGATTTATCATCGGCATTATTGCCTCTTATAAGGGTTACAATACTAAAAACGGAACCGAAGGTGTCGGTAAATCAGCTAACTCGTCAGTGGTGGTTTCCATATTTGCGGTTTTTATGATTGATTTAATTGCCGCGCAGGTTTCTAACATACTGCATATATTATAATGGAGAAGTTAAACTATAACAAAGACACTGTCATTGAAATCATCCGGCTTAAAAAATCATTTGGCGATAATCATGTGCTTAATGATTTAAACCTTACTGTTAAGCAAGGAGAAAACGTAGTGGTTATCGGCAAATCGGGTTCCGGTAAATCAGTGCTGATAAAATGTATTATCGGGTTAATTAAGCCGGATTCAGGGACAGTAAACGTTTTTGGAGATGATGTATCCACGCTTTCGCATGAGGAGCTGGATAAAATGAGAGCAAAGGTGGGTTTTCTTTTTCAGAGCAATGCATTATATGATTCCATGACTGTTAGGGAAAACCTGGAATTTCCCTTAAGAAGGCATTGGCTTAAGGATACAAAACACACTATAAAAGAAATGGTGTTGGAAGCCTTAACAAATGTTGGGCTTGCCGACACGATAGACAAAAAACCTTCCGAGCTTTCGGGCGGAATGAAAAAACGGATTGCCTTAGCGCGCACCCTGATCCTTAAACCTGAAATTATTCTTTACGATGAACCAACCAGCGGATTAGATCCGGTCACGGGAAAAGAAATAAGCAACCTCATTGTGGAAATCCAGAAAAAATATAATACCTCTTCCATCATTATATCACATGATTTAAGTTGTGCAAGAATTACTTCAAACAAAATTTTGATTTTAATTGATGGGGCTTGTTATGCAACAGGTACCTATGAAGAACTAAGTAATATGAGTGATAAAAAAATTAAACAGTTTTTTGCTTAAAAAATGGAAGATAAATCGGTAAAAAAAATAAGACTCGGGGTGTTTGTCATCATAGCCTCGGCATGCCTGGTATTGGGATTATACTTTATAGGAAGCAAAAGAAATATTTTTCGTTCAAAAATACAGGTGAGTGGCGTATTTAGTAATATTGGCGGGCTTATTCCCGGTAATAACGTCCAATTTAACGGAATTAATGTTGGAACAGTATCAAAAATTTATGCTATTGCAGATACGGCTATTAAAGTGGAATTTACCATTGACAGTGATATTATAAAATACATTACATCTTATGCCATTGCAAGTATTGGTACTGACGGCTTGCTGGGAAGTAAACTGGTAAATATTGCCCCCACAAAAAAAGGAGGCGTTGTATTAAAAGAAGGAGATGTGATGCATACGATAGACGTGATTGATACCGATAGGGCATTACGCAAATTATTGGTCACAAACGATAATTTAAATCTTATAAGCGAAAACCTGAAAGTATTTTCAGATAAATTTAATACGCCTAATTCCTTATGGCATTTGTTAAGTGATACGGTTGTTGCCGGCAACATTCGAAACACGTTGGTAAACCTAAATAGTACCTGCAATCATGCCGCCGTTATTACCGGTGA
Source organism: Bacteroidia bacterium (assembly GCA_038222995.1). GTDB lineage: Bacteria > Bacteroidota > Bacteroidia > B-17B0 > Aurantibacillaceae > UBA4416. Next base: position 2,955 of record JBBRHI010000412.1, read on the forward strand.
TCTGAGTAAAATCGTACGGGATGTAAAGGCCGGGAAAGGAACCATAGGAGCGTTATTGACGGATGCCTCCTTATCTCAAAACATAAAACAAACCATCGTTAATATCGAATCCGTAACCGATTCGTTCGCTGTTATTTCGGGAAACTTTAAAAACGTATCCGAAAAACTAAAGAATGGTAACGGAGCGGTTGGCACGCTTATTTTCGATACCGCCTTTGTTCGTAAGCTTAATATGAGCATGGATAACATTAAAAACGGCTCAGAGAATTTTAATGAAAATATGAAAGCTTTAAAGCATTCCTGGCCGTTTAAAAAATATTTCAGAAACAAAGAAAATGCAAATCCTAAATAACATATAGCAATGAAAAATGATCCTAAAGAAATACCGGAAGTACAACCAATACCTCAAACAGGGCAGGAAGCACCAATTCTGCCGGAATTTATCCCTGAACCTAAAAAACACGAAACTATTCCCAAACCGGAGAAGGAACAAGATTTTAATAACCCTCAAACTTAAATTTTAACTCATGAAAAAAAAGTATAGTATAATTTTTATGATACTTGCATCAAGTATCATAAAAGCACAGGACATAACACCTGTTGTAACTGCACCGCATAATGGCATTTTAA
>JBBRHI010000413.1:0-3581 GCA_038222995.1 Bacteroidia bacterium
ATACCGGTAATGGTAGTAGCATAATTTTTACTTACCGTATTGTCTTTTACGTTCTTAGGAGATGCCGTGGCGCTATAAGAGCTGATCATCCCGAAAGCTCCTAAGCGTTTCCAAAAATAATAGCGCGCTTTTGTGCCAACACGCAGCATAGTGCCGCTTGAACTGTACTTATAGGATACATCGCCCGAGTTACTTTTTGAATTCACCGAGAATAACCCCGTTGATACAAACACTGAAAGATCTAAACGTTTATTTACGAACACATGGTAATTCACATCAAAGGTAAATTCACTTGTAGATACCTTCATGGTATTATCATTGGTTGATGCATTATAGAATTTGGAAGAATTGACGTTAAAAAGATCTGTACCGGAGCTTAAACCAATACCCCAGCGATTGGTTAAACCGTATTCAATAATGAACGGATCCCTGTCACCGCGAATAAATTGAGAGTTGACCCGTGTCGGCTTTTTGCCGCTTACATCGCTTGTATTGTAATCAGCAAAAGTAGAGCCTTCTGAAACGCTTATTAAAAGAGAACCTTTGCGGTAGGCTTGTGCCTGTAAAGACAAGCTAACGCAACTAAAAAAAAGAGTACAAATGAATAAAAGGCTTTTAGAGTAGTTTTTTACCATGGCTTTATTTTTTTGTTATACCAAATATATAACAATTTCCGGAAAATCAAATTACGCGTTACCTCTATTTATTCACCCGATTTATTATAGTACATTTGCAGTTAATATTAACAAGTATTAATGAAATTTTCTGAATACCATATTATCCCCGAAATAAAACAGAGCTTAGAAGAGGCAAACTTCAGGCGCCCCACTGATATTCAGTTTAAAGCCATTCCCAATATACTGAACGGGGAAGATGTGCTGGCCATTGCACAAACGGGTACGGGTAAAACGGCTGCCTTTGCCATCCCTATTATTCATTTAATTTCTAAAGGAGGCGTAAACCGTGGAATACAAGCAATTGTAATGGTGCCTACACATGAGTTAGCCATACAAATTACGGAAGTATTTAATAAGCTCGGGAAATATACAGAGGTTAAAACACTGGGCGTGTTTGGTGGTGTTGACCAGGATCCGCAAATAGATGAACTAAAGCAAGGCGTTGATATTTTAGTGGCTACGCCCGGAAGGTTGTTTGATTTGGTAAGTCAAAAGCATATTGACCTCAGAGATATAAAAGTATTGGTATTGGATGAAGCGGATTTAATGCTGGACCTTGGATTTTATAAAGACATTGAAGACCTTATTAAATATTTACCGCGTAACCGGCAAACGCTTTTCTTTTCGGCTACCATTAACGAAAAGATAAAAAAACTGGCGTACTCATTAGTACGTAATGCCATCCGCATTCAAATCTCTCCGAAAGATCCCGTATCAAAAAATGTGACACACTCCGTTATGTTTGTAAACATGGATGATAAGCGTTTCTTTTTGGAACGGATCGTAAACGAAAACCCCGACACTAAAATATTGGTGTTTGTGAGAACAAAAGTAAGGGCAGAACGTGTACACGAAGCTATGAAGCGGGTTAACATTAAAAGCCTTACCATGCATGGCGGTAAAGACCAGGAGAACCGGCTGGAAGTAATGCAGCAATTTAAAACGGGGGAAGTAAAATTATTAATTGCTACCGACATCAGCGCCCGCGGTGTTGATATTGCCAATGTAGATTACGTGGTAAATTACGACCTGCCCGATGTGGCAGAAAATTATGTGCACCGTGTGGGACGCACGGGCCGTGGTAATATCAAAGGTGTTGCGGTATCGTTTTGCAGCCCCGAAGAAAAACCGGTGTTGGACGAAATAGAAAGCTTTATGGATAAAGCTATTAATGTATTAAAAGTTGATAAAGCCGATTACTCTGAAACCTTAGCGTTAACGGATGATGTAAATGATAATTGGAAACAGCTTATTCGCGAAGCCGAAATAGAAGACAAAAAATATAAGGGCAAAAAGAATAAGAAGAAGTAAAGTGTATAATTAACTATTTTTTTCTTTGATAATATTTATTTGCTCTTTTAAACTTTTAATAATATCATCTTTAGCTCTTAGTAATTCATGAATTAATAAAACTTCATCGTTAAGATTATTATTTGAGTTAGAGTTTAGGTCTTTACTAAATTTTAGAGATTGCCCGGATCCAATAAAATCATCAAAACTAATTTCAAATTCTTTGCATATTTTTCGGATTATATCATCAGAAAAACTCATTTGACCATTTTCAAGTTTTGAATATTGCTGTTGACTATTGAATCCTAATATTTTAGAAATGGTATCTTGTTTATAATCTTTATATAAACGTAGGCTTCTTAACTTTTGTGCATATTTTATATCAGTAGCAGTAACCATAATGTGTTTTACAATGTTAAAATATATATTTAATGGTTTATAAAAGGATATCAGAAAAGTTTATAATAATAATTTGTTGATCTCTTTTCTTTTACTAAGTAATAAAATATTTAATTGCTATTTATCCGTAAAATCCCTGATACACTAAATATCCGTAAAATCCCTTATTTTTACACGTAAATTTACGTGCTCAATTAAAATTCAATAATAATAATATTGATCATTTAAATTAATACATTGTAAATTACATTTTTTCAAATTGAATAATAAAAATAGTTTTGTTCTAATGCCATAAGGCAGTAATTTATAAAAACAATATTATGAAAAAATTAAAATTATTAGGATTATTCTCGGCAATGATGTTTATATCTACTAACGCATTTAGTCATATGTGGGCGTTTTGTGTTAATGGATATGCTTATTTTGTGTTTACAGATGGCAATGGTAACGTTACTCATACATGGAGAAATGGGACATGTTCTCCTAACGGTTATATGTGGGATTCAGCAATTAAAGTGGTTTTTGGAGATGGAACTGGAACAGATGGTACACCGGCAACAAGTACAGTTTATTCTGTAATAAATACAATAAATATTGCTACAGATACTACAACAATAAATTCAGATACAATCAAAAAATATGTAGGTACAAGTGTTACAAAATATTATTTGGATCCTTTTCTTTTAGATCAAGATATAGCTGAATTAATGGCTGCTGATCAAGGAATAAGTATATATGGGTTGAAAATTTTAGGAAATCCTTTTTCAACACGCGAAGTTCATTATAAAGTTCTTTCTGATAGGGATCAAACAGTAACAGTGAAAGTTGTTGGGATATCTTCTGCTTTTACATTTACAACTAGCGTTAATGTTACTCATGGATTAAATGATTTATATGTAAATGTTACAGGTGCTACAAGTGGTGCTGCCTCATTTAAAGTAGGCACTTCTAATACCGCTAAAACAAATATTAGTTTTAGCTTTTAATAATTAAAATGGCTTTTATTCTTATTGAATAAAAGCTATTTTTACAAAAAATACAGTATGAAATATTTATATTTAATAATAATATCTGCTTTAATTTATTCTTGTAAAACCGATAAAGCAACTTCAAGTAATACAAACCCTTATTATGAAGGATTATTTGTTCGGGAACTTGATATGGAATTGATGACTAAATTAAATAATGGTAAAGTACTTGGAATTCCTAATGTTT
>JBBRHI010000414.1:0-3579 GCA_038222995.1 Bacteroidia bacterium
GGTATTGGATGCCGGGATAAATTCTACGGGCGGATAAAAATCACGAATAGTTCCTTTGTAAACAAAGTTCCAATCGAGTAATACAAAATTTCCAAAGGAGTCGACAAACAATGGAATCGCTTCAAAAATAGATTTATTTAAATTATCATATACGGTTCTTCCGCCGGCAAAAGAAATTTCCCGTTCTTTTGAACGACCGCCAAACAGAATTCCTACTTTTATTTTAGACATACGATACGAGTTATAAATTATGAGTTTGAGAGTTAATCTTAATCCTCACAACCGTTTTATTTGAAACTTAAAGTTAAGATTGGAAAGGGAGATTTGTTCTTTTACGGTAAGAAACTATGAACCAAAGATTGTTAAATAGTAACCTCTAAAAGCACTCACCGATCGTGAAATAAAACCCTTTATTATAATTATCGGAGTAACCGTAATCTACTCTCAGGTTTAGCTTTTCTTTTTCGAGTATGGAAAGTCTTAAGCCACCGCCGAAGCTGTATTTAATACTCCCGGTATTAATGTTTTTCGGTTTATTATAAACATCACCAAAGCCGCCGAATACACAGGCGCTTATTCGCCAAAAAAGTGGTGCCCTGTATTCTCCGATAACCGAATACATGGAGTTATCCCTGTACCGGCCCTGGTAAAAACCTCGTAAACTATTAGCGCCTCCTAATGCTGCCAATGAGCGATAGGGTGTATTACCAATCGTATAGTAATTATATAACTGGCAAGCCAGGATGTGTTTTTTAAAAACTTTTTTAAACAGCCGAACTTCCGCCATCCAACGGTTAAATGAATAATCGGAAACGAAGCCTTTGTTATAAGTTGTAAATTGAGTTTGTACAAATACACCTTTTGTGGGCCAAAAGGTTGAGTTGCGGGTATCATAGCTTGCCGTAAACCCAAGCCCGAATACATTATAATTTGTTTTACCGTAAAACGGCGTAGCATCCATTAAACCGCCTTCCGGGTACCTTATTTTAAATATATTCTGAAAGTCTTCCAACACACCGAAAAATACATGTTTTGCAAATTTACGTTTGATGTGTGCGGTGAGGTTAAAATTTTCGAAAGCGTATTTTTCCACCTCTTCGTTTTTACTGTATTGCCCAATGCCCCAAAACTTATCAGGAAAATAACTGTGAGTAGTATTAAAATAAAGAATGTATTTTTCTTTAGGAAAATAAATGATAGCATCAATTGATTGAATATTTTGCTGACGTTGAGAAAAAATACCTAACGCCTGCACAACCGATACACGCGTCAGGCTGTCTTTTTTTGAGGTGGTTTTAAAATAGACCGCGCCCGTTGCGCCGTATGCCCATCCTGTTTCCGGCGTTTTAAATATTGTAGGCACAGCAAGCCATGCCACTTTTTTAGATGTATCGGGCCTAAACTGGGCGCATAGTATTACCGGAAAACAAAAAATAAGTATCAGGAGTTTAGTGTACAAGCCGTGTTGAAAGTTAGAAAGTTAGAAAGTTAGAAAGTTAGAAAGTTAGAAAGTTAAAGAGTTTTTTCGGAAATACTATGCCTTGCCGGGTAAAACCAGGCCGGCTTTATACCTGAAAAAATTCATTAACCGGTATGTTACCAAAGCATCCATTTCACAGTAGTCTATTAATTGCTGCTTCGTTGTTTCCGCTTCAATCGTATTTTGAGCTAGCAGGCTTTCGTAAATATACATGGCGCTGATACCGGATTGGATCTCCAACTCGTTAAACCCTGAAGGTTCACTTACAATAGGCGCCAGGCTTTTAAGCGTAAAATTTCCGTTCATTCCCGGGTGGTAATAATTCCCTTTCCGGATGGGTTCTGCCAGATCAATAATTTTTGATTTAAGTTCTGCAATATCATTCCTGTATTCAGGGAATAATTCTACCAACTGATTCAATACTGTTTCTTCCAATGATTTATCAAACATTAAAATAGAGTTAAATTTTTTTGTTGCCGATAAAATATGTTCTAAGAATTCTTTCCGCAAGTCTTCTTCTATCGGCTTAAAATAACTGTAGTGTTTTATCTCTCCTTCTTCTTCGCAGATCATCGAAAACAAAAACGGAATTTGTTGAAATGGTTTTGTTCCCTGATAGTAAGGAATTGCCGGCATCCATACTTCTATGTCGACACTGCAAACCGGTTGTTTAATATTAGATAAAAATATTTTTAGTTCATCTTTATAAACTTGTTCTTTTTGTTCAATGGCCGCTTTTACCTGCACCCTGATCTCTTTTTGCGTAATTGTATTTATATCTATTTCATCAATGCGTTTAATATTATTGTCATACAATTCGAACATAGCCTGCTTGGTTAATTTACCCAGTGTTAGCACAGACGCCGCATCGTTTGTGTTTTTCCAACAGGTTCCTAAAAAGTCACACTCATAAGGTTGAAAGCAATGAGTGCCGATTTTAATATCCGGAATTTTTCCTTGCTCTAATGTCAGTTTAGCTGCCTGTGTTTTATGCGCAAAGTATTCCGCGTTTTTAATTGCATCTTTTAAAATAGAAGTAGTTTTAAAGAGGCCTGCAATTTCCAATTCACCTTGAAGGGTATATTTTGGATTCAGTGTTAAGAGGTTAAAATCAATAAGGCCGGGCAAACAATTTTTGATGACATAATATTGAAAACAGGCATCTTTCACATAAGTGTCCGTGATTTTTAACGAACTCTTTACTTCATAAGCAATCCATTGATCGCCATACTTATGCAGGATATCAACCATTACCAGTAAATGATCATAAATAAAAGTGGCTTCATAAATGGTCTGCACGCCTTGTAAAATAAGGTCTTTCGTTTTTTGCGCAAATGCCTGTTGATCTCTTTTTTCACCGGCCGTGACATCGATACCGCCGGGAAATAATTGCTGAGCGAAGATGCCGACATCCGTTCCGCGTTTGAAAATAAATTGCTTATCTTTTGATAAAGTATCTCGCAGGTAAGGATGATTTTTATATAAATAAAAATGTTTGAGACACTGTTCAGCCTTCATAAAAGCAGATTTACTGATGGGCGAACTCATAGGCATTTATGAATGCTGTTCCAAAGCAGGTCTGCGGATCTATCCCATGAAAATAATTCTTTTCTTTTTTTACCGTTCTCAATCAGTTGATTTCGTAAAGGTGCATTATGATATATTTCGATCATTGCCTTAGCAATACTGTTTACCTCGAAAGGATCAACGGTAAAGCCTGCATCGCCGGCAATTTCAGGGATGCTTGTTGTATTACTGCAAATAACGGGAACATCGCATTGAAAGGCTTCCACTAAAGGAATACCAAAGCCTTCGAAGTAAGGCACAAAAGTTAGCGCAAAAGCGCTTGCCATTATTTTTTCAAGCTCCGTTTGGGCTTGTCTTCCCGTAAACACAATATCTTCTTTAAATACGGATGTGTCAATCACTCGCTTCACATCCCCTTCATCGGCATAGACGGCTCCTACTAATACTAATTTAAAATCTGATTGTGTTTCTGTTTTAAACTGATCGAATGCCGCCACTAAACGATTTAAATTTTTACGCGGACTTTGTGAACCTACAAATAAAAAATAAGATTTTCCACGGGTATATGTTTC
>JBBRHI010000415.1:0-3571 GCA_038222995.1 Bacteroidia bacterium
ATGCTACCGTTAACAGCTCTAAAGCAAATTTGCAGACAACGATTTCACAGTTAACACAGTCTAAAGCGAACCTTGCCAGTGCGGAAGCATCCTATGGCCGTAACAAAAAACTGTTCGATCAAAATGTTATTTCGCAACAGGATATGGATGTATCCAAAGCAGCTTATGAATCGGCTAAAGCCAATGTAGAAGGCCTGATGGAAAGTATTAAAGCGGCAGACTATAATGTGAAAAGCGTAGAGGCCTCTTTAAAAGAAGCAAATTCTAATTTAGATAAAACCCGTATTATTGCACCGGTTGACGGAACGGTATCAAAATTAAATGTAGAAAAAGGCGAAAGGGTAGTAGGTGTGCAAGGCTTACAAGGCACCGAGATTTTACGATTGGCCAACTTAAATGAAATGGAAGCGAGTGTAGAGGTGAATGAAAATGATATTATCCGAATTACTAAAAACGATACAGCCATTATTGAAGTAGATGCTTATATAGGTAAAAAGTTTAAAGGCATTGTAACAGAAGTAGCAAACTCTGCTAATACCACCGGGATTTCTGTTGACCAGGTAACTAATTTTGTGGTTAAAATAAGAGTTTTACGTGAATCTTATACGGACCTGATTACTGAAACCAGTCCCGCGCCGTTTCGCCCCGGTATGAGTGCCAGTGTAGAAATACAAACAAAGCACGCGTCCAATATTATTACGGTTCCCATACCTGCGGTTACTACACGAAGCGGCGATACCACGGAAGTAAAGGAACAACGGCCGGGAGAAGAAGAACAAAATATTGTTGTGAAGGATGAGAACGAAGAAAAACTAAATAAGAAGAAAGAAGAGATCAAAGAGTGTGTTTTCTTAAACGTGAACGGAGTGGCTAAAATGGTATATGTTACTACGGGCATCCAGGATAATGATTATATAGAAATTAAAAGCGGAATTAAACCGGGTGATGAGTTGATCTCAGGCCCTTATGGCGCGGTATCTAAATCATTAAAAAATAATTCCCGCATTAAAGTGGTGACTAAAGACCAATTATTTTCCGATAAAAAATAGTTTGGCCTACATTTTACATATTGAGTCTACATCTACCGTTTGTTCTGTTGCCCTATCACATCAAACCGATCTGTTAGCTGTTAAGGAAGTGAACAATGGTTATACACATGCCGAAAACCTGCATGTTTTTATTGAACGGATTTTAGAAGAGGCCTCTGTTTCTGCCTCGCAATTAAATGCCGTTTCTGTGAGTTCAGGCCCGGGTTCTTACACCGGCCTTCGTATCGGGTTTTCAGCTGCAAAGGGATTGGCGTATGCACTCAATATTCCTTTAATCATAGTTGATTCATTAAAAGCATTAACGGTTTTGGCGCTAACTAAAAACAAGCAGAATGCGTTTTATTGTCCTATGACGGATGCGCGCAGGATGGAAGTTTATACGGCCTTATATACACATGAGCTTAAAGAAATTAGTGCACCCAACGCTTTGGTGTTGAGTGAAGAAAGTATACAGCAGTTCAATAATAACCCGGTTTATTTTTTTGGCGACGGAATGCCGAAAGCAAAAGAACTCCTCCAAACGCTAACCGAGAGTCATTTTATCGAAGCAATAGTTCCAAGTGCGGAAGCAATGATCACAACGGCTTACGGGCATTATTTAAATAAAGAGTTTGCCGATACCGCATATGCGGAACCGGCCTATCTGAAAGAATTTTTCTTCACAACATCTAAAAAATAGATTGCATAAATAATGGCATTAGAAACTAAAAAAATAGCTTTTGTAATTAACCCTAATGCAGGGGTTAAAAAAAAGGTCAATATTATTGAATTCATCAAAACTTATTTCCCTTCCGGTATTAATTACGACTTCATCGTATGGAAAAACAAGGATGATTTTGAATCGGTAAAACAGCAGATCATCTCCGGTAAATATACGATTGCTGTAGCGTGTGGCGGAGACGGTACCGTTAATATGGTATCGGCGGTTGTTGCTCATACCCCTATGGCTTTAGGTATTTTACCCTTAGGTTCCGGAAACGGATTGGCAAGAAGTAACGGCATCCCTTTAAATTTACGAGAAGCATTAAAAGTGATCGCAGCCGGTAATACCAAAGTAATTGACGGTGCATTAATTAACGGCATACCCTTTTTCTGTACGGCAGGGGTAGGGTTCGACGCGTTAATTGCCGGTAAGTTCGCAGCCAGCACAAAGCGTGGCTTTGCAACGTATTTTAAAACAAGCATACAGGAATTCTTCTCCTATAAACCAAACGATTATAAAGTAACGGTTGACGGGATTGCTTTAGAAACAAAAGCTTTTTTAATTACGGTAGCCAACGCAGGGCAGTGGGGCAATGACGTTTATATATCGCCTGAGGCCTTATTAAATGACGGGATTTTACACGTGAGCATCCTTAAGCCTTTCTCCATAACAAGCATTGCTTTAATAGGTATAAAACTATTCAGAAAAAAAATACATACGTCCACTCACCTTACTTCGTTGAAGGGAAAAAAAATTGAGATTGAATTTCAAGGAAACTTACCGGTGCATTATGATGGGGAGCCTTTAACAGCGGAAAACAAGATCAGTATAGAGGTTAAGCCGGCTGCGTTGAATGTAGTGGTTTAATTTATTCTTTACGTAAAGGAATGCTTTGTTCAGATCTGATCTTATTTTCAAATTCAATAACTTGTTTTTCATCCTTACTTATTAAGGAGTTACCGGGGTCATAAAAATGTCTTTTCCTGATTGTAACGAGAAATTCAGAAAACGTATAAACGGAACCCACGCATCCCTTCTGAACAAAAATTTTAAAATTATAATGAAGGGGTTTAATCATTTTACATGCTTTATCACATTTATAGATGTAACCCATGCAGGCGTATGCTCTAACTGTAAGCAGCTGTTTTTTATCATTTAAAATAGACAGCAATTCTGTTTCGTCAGCAGCGCTTATTAAATCGGTATAAAGCTTAAATTTTCCGGAAACGTTGCCCGCTTCTCCAATATATTTACCTTCCACATAAGCAATTTTAGTATCATCTTTTGATCCGGATAAACCACAAAGTGAATCAAGATTTTTAATAGCGATAACTGTCTGCTTAGAGTAGTGCTTATTAATATTTAAATGAACAGTTTGAGCATTTAAGCATGCATAATTAAATAAGCAGGTAATACATTGGATTAATATAAATTGATAATAAAACATAACATGCTCTTACAGGAATGTAAGTTATATTTAAACAGCAACTCCTATGATCAGGATATCATCTACCTGCTCAAGGTTTCCTCGCCATTCTTCAATAGTTTGGTTAAGCATGGTTTTTTGTTTTTCAATCGGCATCTTACTTGCCTGTAATAATAAATTTCTGAAATTACCGGCCATAAATTTCTTTCCTCTAGGGCCGCCAAACTGGTCGGCATAACCGTCGGAGAAAATATAAATTCTATCGCCCTTTTGTAATTGTATTTTGTTATTGGTAAAGTTTTGCTTGTCACCTATAAACATGCCTACGGGAAATTTATCTCCCTTGTGCTGGATCAACTCATTACCGCGAACAATATATAAAGGATTAAATGC
>JBBRHI010000416.1:0-3566 GCA_038222995.1 Bacteroidia bacterium
AGCAAGAGCCGATATGCCGCAAACCTTAACGAGAGAACCTATTATTAAAGAGATCGCGTTTTCTGAAATTCCTATTATGTATATTAACGTGGCAGGTAAATATGATCTGAAACAGTTAAAAAAATACGCGGAAGATTTGCAAGACAGGGTAGAAGGACTTAAAGAAATTAACGAAGTAAAACTGGTTGGTGCTTTAGATCGTGAGATCCAGGTTAACATTGATGCCTATAAATTACAGGCCGCTCAGTTAACTTTAACGGATGTACAACGTGCGATAGGTCAAGAGAACTTAACGATATCAGGCGGTAATATTCCTTTAAACGGTATGAAACCGACATTGAGTATTAAAAGTGAATTTAAAGATCCTAAAGAAATTGAGAATATAGTAGTTACTTCTGCTGCCGGGGCTAAATTATTTGTAAAAGATTTTGCTGAGGTAGTAGATGGTTTTGAGGAGCAGGAAAGTTACTCTAGTTCAAACGGTAAAAACGTAATTACACTGAACGTTATAAAGCGTTCGGGTGAAAACTTAATTGATGCAGCCGATAAAATTGAAGAAGTAATTGCAGAAATGAAAAAATCGGAATTCCCGGAAGGCCTTGATATTACTATAAGCGGCGACCAAAGCGACAAAACAAAATCGTCTTTAACCGATTTGATCAATACTATTATTATCGGGTTTATTTTGGTAACGGTTGTTTTAATGTTCTTTATGGGAGTTACTAACGCTTTGTTCGTTGCCCTTTCTGTGCCTTTATCTATGTTTATTGCCTTTTTAATCATGCCGAGCATAGGTTTCTCGTTTAATATGATCGTACTCTTTTCCTTTATTCTCGCTCTGGGTATTGTGGTGGATGATGCCATTGTGGTAATTGAGAACACGCACCGTATTTTTGATAACGGCAAAATAGAAATTAAAACGGCCGCTAAAATGGCAGTAGGTGAAGTGTTTATGCCTGTATTATCGGGTACCATCACTACATTGGCCCCATTTATTCCGCTGGTATTTTGGCAGGGCATTATCGGTAAGTTCATGTACTTTTTACCGGTGACCTTAATTATATCTTTATTGGCATCCTTATTTGTAGCTTATATTATTAACCCGGTATTTGCGGTTGACTTTATGAAATCGCATGAAGAGGAAAGTAAAGAACACGGTAAGATCACTAAAAAAGCACGCCTGCAACTGATTGTTTACGGACTGGTGGCATTGTTCTCATACCTCACAGGGCATTTTGCAGTTGGTAATTTTACCGTATTCTTAGCATTCTTTTTAGTATTGAACCGTTTATGGTTATACAAAGCCATTGAAGCTTGGCAATTTAAAATTTGGCCCGGTTTTGTAAAACGGTATGTGAAGATCCTGGAATACTTCTTACGTAAACCATGGAGGCCTTTATTATATGTATTCATGCTATTGATCTTCTCTTTCGTGTTATTTGCTATCCGAAAACCTAAAGTGGTGTTCTTCCCAAGCGGCGATCCTAACAACGTATACGTATATGTGAAATTGCCGGAAGGAACAGACCCTAAGGTAACAAACGGCGTTATGCGTAAAGTAGAGGCGAAGGTAGAAACGGTATTAGGGAAAAATAATCCTTTGGTAGAGTCCATGATTACTAATGTGACGATTGGGGTAACCGATCCGCGCGACGGCGATCAAAACTCTTATCCTAATAAAGGTAAAATAGCCATTGCGTTTGTAGAATTTGAAAAGCGCCACGGAGAATCAACGACTAAATATTTGCAGGGATTACAGTCACTTAACTGGGATATTCCGGGAGCAGACATTGTAGTCAATAAAGAACAAAGCGGCCCTCCTACACCAAAACCGGTGAGTATTGAAATTATAGGTGAAGATTTTAAAGACCTGACTGCTAATTCAGAGGCATTGAAAAAATTTATTACCAATGCAAAAATTGGCGGTGTAACAAGTTTAAAATCCGATTTCGTTGCCAACAAGCCGGAAATTGTTTTTGATATTGACCGTGAACGTGCTTTGCGTGAAGGGATTTCTACTTACCAATTGGCTATGGAAATACGCGGAGCTGTATATGGCGTTGAAGCAACAAAGTTTAGGGATGTGGATGATGAATACCCGGTACAATTGCGCTACAAATTTGATCAGCGTATTGATATTGAAACACTGCGTAATTTAAAAATAACATACCGTGATATGAATTTAGGAGGCGTTATCAGGAGTGTTCCGTTGGCTTCCGTGTGTGATATCCGCTATGATTATACTTACGCCGGCATTAAGCGTAAAAACAATAAGCGTGTTATTACTTTATCATCTGACGTAAAAGACGGCTTTAACGCAAACGAAGTTGTGGCTAATGTAGAGCGGGTAATGAAAGATTACAAAAAAACAGGTAATGTCATTATTCAATTTGCCGGCGATAAAGCAGATCAACAAGAAACCATGAGTTTTTTAGGTAATGCTATGCTAACGGCTATCGGTTTAATGTTACTGGTATTGGTTGCCTTATTTAACTCGTTGGGTAAACCATTAATCATTTTATCCGAAATTGTATTCAGTATCGTGGGTGTGCTAATAGGTGTATCCGTCTTTAAAATGGATATGAGTATTGTTATGACGGGTATCGGTATTATTGCCTTGGGTGGTATTGTGGTTCGTAACGGTATTTTATTGGTAGAGTTTGCCGAGTTTGCCCGTGAAGGCGGTATGAGCTTATACGACGCCACTGTTGAGGCAGGCCGTACGCGTATGACCCCTGTAATATTAACGGCTACTGCTGCTATTTTAGGTTTAATTCCTTTAGCGGTAGGTTTAAATATTAATTTTAATACATTACTTACAACCGGGAATCCTCATATCTTCTTTGGCGGGGATAACGTTGCTTTCTTCGGTCCTTTAAGCTGGACAATGATCTTCGGATTATCATTTGCTACTGTACTTACGTTATTATTAATTCCGGCGATGTATTTAATTACAGAACGCTTAAAACGTAAATCAGTGGTAATTACTGAACATTTTGAATTACCTCGCGCAGTAATGTATGTGCCTTTCTTAATTTTAATATTACGAGGTGTGTTGGCAATTCAAGGTAAAAAAATTGATTACGGAAATTTAGACCGATAATAATATTAAATTATAAGAAGGCGGCTCACATTTATGTGGGCCGCTTTTAGTTACAGTAAAGTATTTCATTATAAATTGAGAGAAGAATACAGTGATTTAACCTATAAATACTTGTATATTACTTGCTAATTTAAAAAACTCCTTTATTTTTGTAACCGGTTGTTTCTTCCCCAATGTAATATATTAAACAACCGAAGAAACACATTTTAAAAACTAACATAATTATATGAAACTATTAAATGTATTACCTGCCTTAGTTTTTTCTTCCTTACTTGTATCATGCGGCGGCAAGACTGATGAGGTTAAAGAAACAGAAGAAGTTGTAACGGAAACCCCTAAAGATACTACTCCTGTTACCGTAAATGAAGAAACTAAATTTAAGTTTGATTTTGCCATTGCGAATATTCCTTCACCGGTAGCAAGTATTAATGAACTGTCTAACTGGGGTGTAGATTACAACAAC
>JBBRHI010000417.1:0-3526 GCA_038222995.1 Bacteroidia bacterium
CTGTTTTTACCGGAGCTGCTTGCTGAGCCCGAGCTAATGTAAACGTGCTTATAGCGAGGATGATAAATAAATGTTTCATTTTAGATTTTTAAAGAGTTAGACAGGCTAATTTACGAAGAATTCGCGGTTTTAGATTTGCCGGTATTTTTATAAATCCTTTCAAAAAACTCCTTCTTTGGCCTGTAAAAAGAGTTATTAAATCAATAAAGTCAATATCTTTAGGGTTTGTAATGCCATAAAGGATTTGAGGGTTCTATTTTTGTAAAGGATATTGAATAAAGATAAAGTAATAATTGATTCGCATGCAGGTTCCTTTTTTTCTTTTAAAGAAATTGTAAGGTATAAAAGCCTGCTTAATAACCTTGCCAGGCGTGATTTCTTGGTACGGTACAAGCAGGCGTTTGCAGGCATTGTATGGGCACTGATCAAGCCGTTGATCAATGTTTTAATTTTCGGGTACATTGCAAGTAAAATAAACAGCGGTGAAAGTACCGCTTTAAATTTTCTGTACGTTGCTTCCGCTATGTTGTTATGGCAGTTGTTTACCAATATTTTTAATGAAGTGAGTAATTCTATAGTCGGTAACGCTAACTTATTTTCAAAAGTATATTTTCCTAAAATTATTATTCCTTTAAGTACTATTTTAGTTTGCCTGGTCGATTTTTTTATTTCTCTTATTATTTTAATCGTTCTGTTTATTATAGTTGGTCAGCCTGTTCACTGGCAACTTGTATTGGCACCGCTTTTTATTTTACTTACTGTTATAAACGGTTTTGGTATAGGTTTATATTTTGCTACCATTAATGTAAAATTCCGTGATGTGAAATTTATAGTGCCGGTTATTATTCAATTCGGCATGTACGTTAGCCCTGTTATTTTTTCTACCGGCTTTTATTTAAAAAGATTACCGGAGTGGCTTCACTGGTTGTATTGCTTAAACCCTATGGTTGGCGCTATTGATGGCTTTAAGTATAGTTTATTCGGAGATAGTATTATTTATAATCCCGGTTATTTTATAGGGTCTGTTTGTGTATCCTTCCTGTTCTTATTTGTAGGCGTAAACTATTTTTTCAAATTCGAACGCAGTTTTGTGGATTATATATAATGAGCAGCCACCCTATTATAAAAGCAGACGGATTAAGTAAAAAATACATACTTAACAAAAACACCTCCGTGCAAAGCGATACCTTATATGGTAATGTCATTAACGGAGTAAGAGGGTTACGCAACCTCACAAGAAAAACACAAACAGAAGAATTTATGGCCTTGCAGGATATTTCTTTTGAAGTAAACCGCGGAGACAGGGTAGGAGTGATCGGGAGAAATGGGGCCGGGAAATCTACTTTGCTGAAAATTCTTTCACGGATTACGCCGCCAACATCAGGCAGGATCGAATACATAGGACGAATGGCCTCTTTGTTGGAAGTAGGAACCGGCTTTCACGGAGACCTTTCGGGCAGAGAAAATATTTATTTAAACGGTTCCATACTTGGAATGAGTAAACATGAGATCGATAAAAAATTTGATGAGATCGTAGCTTTCAGTGAAGTAGAAAAGTTTTTAGATACTCCCGTTAAGCGCTACAGCAGCGGTATGTATGTACGCCTGGCTTTTGCCGTTGCAGCACACCTCGAACCTGAAATATTAATTGTAGATGAAGTATTAGCTGTTGGTGATGCCGCTTTCCAAAAAAAATGTTTGGGTAAAATGAACGATGTGAGCAAAAGCGAAGGGAGAACCATTTTATTTGTAAGTCATAATATGCAGGCCATACAAAAGCTTTGCAATAAAGGATTATATTTAAATAAAGGAAAAATGCATTCCTTCGGAGAGATAAATGATATTGTGGGCCATTACCTGCAATCAGGGGAAGCCAGCCAATCTGAATTTAAATTACCGGTGCCCGAAGAAATAACTTACGGGTATGCGCATACTGTTTTTATTGAAGATATGTCAGGAAATTCTTTAACGGAAATCCCGGTGGGGGATGATTGGAGGGCAAGGGTGTTATTTAAAATTATTAAACCAACCAATCATTTTATTATGGGTTTTGGTATCGTGTCTTCTTTTGAACAACCAATTCGCACGTCATGGAGTGCTCCTGAAGACCTTGCCGCCGGGGATTATGAGATCATTTTTAAAAATGACGATTTAATGTTGACTACAGGAGTGTATACTGTTGTAATAGGATTGTCGTCGGAGCAAAGGGCATTTCAATATGTTGATAATGTAGTAAGTATTTCTATTTCAGATGCAGGGGATACGTCTCAAAATAAAAGAATCGTTAATACACAAAGCGGATTAATTTTGAATCCGATGTCTGTTAGCCTTAAAAAATTAAATTAATATGTTTTTTCCTGAAAAAATAATCAATATAAAACCCGGTGACAGGATCCTTGAAATAGGCCCGGGATCTACGCCTTACCATCGCTCGGATGTATTATTGGAAATGGAATTTGATGACCATGCCGAGTACGAAAAACAATTCGGGCATGCAGAAAAATTAGTAACCGATAAGCAATTGGTTTTTTATAAAGGAGATGTATTTCCATTTAAAGATAATGAATTTGATTATGTGATCTGCTCACATGTATTAGAGCACGTTCCCGATGTCCCTAAATTTTTATCGGAAGTATTTAGAGTGGCGCCAAAAGGTTATTTCGAATTTCCGTTAATGTATTATGAGTATTTATATAATATCGGCGCCCATATCAGCTTTTTAAAATTTGACGGTAAAGTGTTGTATTACATGCCTAAAAAAAATACGGCGATCGAATCGTTTAAGCCTATCCAGGCATTTTTATTAGAAACATTAAGAAACGGACACAGTAAAATGATGACTGATATTCCGAACTATTTTATACAGGGCTTTGAATGGACAGCGCCTTTTAAAGCTGTAGAAACCAATGATCTTAAGCAATTGGCGCATGAAACCCTTAGTGTTCCCGAACCTATGGTACCGGAAATACAAGTGGAGAAGGAAACTGTTATGGGATTAACAAAGAAACTGGTAAAAAAAATAATCGGTAGAGAGTAGTTATAACACCGACGTCTTAGTACATTATCCTATATCATTTGCAAACTAACGAATCTATATCTGTTGTGATCCCTACGTATAATCGGGCAAACGATTTAATAGTTGCTATTAAAAGTGCATTAACACAGACCTATCCTGTTAATGAAATATTGGTTTGTGATGACGGATCTACCGATAATTCTAAAGAATTAGTTATGTCATTACATAATCCTGCAGTAAAATGGATCGATTGCGGTAAGAACGGTGGGCCTGCAATACCAAGAAACATAGGTGTTCAACAAAGCAAAAGTGATTGGATCGCTTTTTTAGACAGTGATGACAGTTGGTTGCCCCAAAAGATAGAAAAACAATTGATCGCGATCGATCAAGAGAATGTAAAAGCAGTTTGTTCAAATGCAAACAGAATGCGTAACGAAAAAAATATGGGTGCATACTCTAATTATCATAAAAGTAGGATTGAACTTACTGATCTTTTCCTTCAAAATACAG
>JBBRHI010000418.1:0-3512 GCA_038222995.1 Bacteroidia bacterium
ACATAGAATAAATCTACATACCGCTGTAATATTTTAGATTTTGGCTTGAAGGTCTTTATCATATCTATAAACAAAAATAGGAATAATACCGTGTTTTTACTCAACTGCTTAGATAGGCATTTGACCGCATAACAACACTTACAAGCTTGTTTTTGAATTCTGAAAAAAAACCAATAATTTATTCGCTTTTACTTAAACAAGCTAAGTATCATCCATTGCCATGCTATTACACTTTAGTGAAATTTGCTGCAAGCCAGTCCCTTTCCACCTTAAGGGATTAATCGCTTTAACAAGGTCGGCCCGCATAAAATAAAGTTTTTTCCGATCAAATTTTTTCGAGCCTTTCACTAAATCTCCATTTACAAGTTCTTCCTGTTATCTCAGCTTTAATACTATCATTTCCTCATCAAAATATTTCCCGTTCCATTTGATTGCATTTTCTTCCCGTCCGTAAGAACTAAACCCTAATTTTTCATACAATACTTTCGCTTTATCATTATTAGCCATAACGGTTAAATTAATTTGCTCAATCCCATTAATAGCAGAGGCTCTTTCAATAACCGATTTCATAAGGCGCTTCGCAATTCCCCGGCCGCGAAAATTTAAAGACACATACATTCTAAACAAAATGCCTTTGTGCTGTAGTTTTTGCCTATCTGCCCCGTCTCTCATAAAGCTTACTATTCCTACTAATTGATTTTGAAAATAAGCTCCAAGCGTAAAACTGTCGTCTTTCTCTTTTGTCGGAAAATCTGAATTCAAATCATCAAGTGGCGTAATTCTAAAATTATCTTCGTCATTTAAAAGGCCAACTTTTAAAAATGCTTTGTATTCCACTTTGTTTTCTGACGTTATTTCATTTATTGTAATTTCCATACACTAAATTTAATACTAGAATTTTTCAAAAACCACTTTTCCTTCTTTAACTTCAAATACGTCAATCTCCTTCCATTTACTTGTCATGTTATATTAATGTTAATGGTTAATATACTTTAGACAATTGAAGAGAATGAACGGACGAAAATTTTGGGTTTTTTATATGTATGTGTTAAAATTTGGATGAACAAAGACTAATGAGCTTTCATTCCTTTTTATTTTTTCTAAATATTGGTTCTACGTATCCAAAAGGCCCGCCTACTTCGCCCCAGCCCCATTTAGGGATTTTATCCTCATTGCCCACAGGGTTTTCTTTTTCAGCACTAAACATAACAGCGATACGTGTACCCCACTCTAAATGCCCCACTAACACTGAACGGAATTCGGGATCAGAGGGCATCCCAATTTCATCAGCACTTTCTAATATCAATTTCATCCACTGTTTGCGATGCGTTTCTGTTAAATGCTTTTCTAAATGTTTTGATACCATGTGGGGTAAAGCATTTTCTCCAATTTGATCGCTGTAAAAATTTGGTCCAATAAAGCCTTCACTTAAAAATGCTGCCACATACTTACTGTGTTGCGGCGACATATTTCTGAAAACGGGTTCAAGAATTTCGTCTTTTAATACTTTAGCGTAAAAAACTTCGGTAAGTTTTTCAAATGCCTCAATGCCGCCTGCCCACTCGTAAGGAGTTGGTATGTTGTTGTTTTTTACCATATTTTTTAGATGCTGCTTAAATAATTTAAAAACGGTTCTTCCTCCCAACTGTTTTGATATTTTAACCCATTTACAAAAAACGATGGCGTACCGTTTACGCCGCTTCGTATACCTCCTTCAAAGTCATGTTCAATTTTTTGAATCAGTGTTTCATTTGTAAAATCATTTTCAAATTGTGCTACGTTCAACCCGATTTTTTCCGCATACGCGATTAAATGCTTGCTATCCAAATGGTTTTGATGCTCAAAAACAATATCATGCATCTCCCAAAATTTATTTTGCAAAGCTGCTGCTTCTGCTGCGATAGCAGCATTCACAGCATCAGGATGTATTTCCTGCAACGGAAAATTGCGAAATATAAATTTTACTTTATCTCCTAATTTTTTTTGTAATGATTTTACAATCGGATACGCATGCCCACAATGCGGGCATTGATAATCGCCATATTCTACAAGTTCAATGGAGGCGCTTAAGTTGCCTTGAATATGGTCATTATTATTTACTGCTATTTTTAAATTCATATTTAACTTTTTACGTTTGACATAATTTCTAAAGCATCCAAAATACCGTCTGCACCGGGATTCATTCCTACGGGTGATAAATAATTCCACCGAATTATTCCCTCTTCATCTAATACGAATAAGGCTCTTTTAGATTGCCCTTCTACATCATCATATACACTGTACAATTTTGAAATTGCTCCTTTCGGTTCATAGTCTGCCAATATAGGAAAATGCAACTTTCTATCTTGCGCAAAAGCCATGTGGCACCATTTGCTGTCAACAGAAATGCCGATAAGTTCCGCATTATATTTATGGAAGTATTTTAGCATCTCGTTATAAAGAGCCATTTGGTCGCCACAAACAGGACTCCAATCAGCGGGATAGAAAGCAAGAATGATTCTCTTTCCTTTTAGTTCGCTTAATTTCAACTTTTGATCAGGTGTTGAATTTAATTCAAAGTCGGGTGCTTTTGTTCCAATAGCTAACATCGTTTTTTAATTTAAAAATAAAGATTTATTGTTTTGAAAAAAAGTTTCAGCCGATGTATATTCCTTACCGGTAATGTTTTTGTAATCATCAGAATAGCCTGCTGTCCAACCTTGCTTTGTTACGTAATTTAATTCCATCATGGCATTTATCATCCATTCGGGCATGTGGTTTGAAAGCATACTTTCTTTTGCCTTTTCTTCCGGAACATCAATATAAGAAATTTTTCGACCTAAAATATGACTTAATTTTTCTGCTAATTCTTCGTTGGTGTAGTTTAAACCGCTTAGTTCATAGGTCTTGCCAAAATGATTCTCGTTTGTTAAAACAATAGCAACCACTTCCCCCAAATTATTGATATCTAAAAGTGAAGCTTTAGCATTACCAACCGACAAATAAAAGTCATTATAGTTTTTTATAGTTTGGCTGTGGTAATTTACAAAATTCTGCAAAAAACTATAAGGCCTTACTATGGTGTATTTCAATCCAGAAGCCTTTATTAAGTCTTCTGAAAGACCCGCCCAACGAGCCATTTGTATTTGTCCATTACTGTCTGCGCCACTTGCGGTACTTCTTACAAAGTGTTTTACGCCATTTAATTTAGCGGCATTAATTACCATTTTGGTCACAGATTCCGGATTTTGCATTAAAGGTGTCACCAAAAACACACGGTTTTTACCTTTCAACGCTTCGTTTAAACTTTCTTGATTTTGAAAATTTACAATTACCGGCTTTGCACCAAACTGAGACACTTTTCCAAAATCTTTTTCAGCTTGCACACCTGCAAAGACCTCTACATTGCTTCCTTGTAAATTTTTTAAAACTGCAGTGCCTATATTTCCCGTTGCTCCAAGTATAATTACTTTTTCCATTTTTTATTTTGTTAAGGATTAAATTATAAGTAAAGATGCGGGTGTTATATTATT
>JBBRHI010000419.1:0-3512 GCA_038222995.1 Bacteroidia bacterium
CGATAAAATGTATGACTTGGATATTGACATTTACGCTCCCTGTGCTTTAGGTGCAACAGTAAATGATGATACACTGGCAAAATTAAAATGCAAAGTTATTTGCGGCGCTGCCAACAACCAGTTAGCCGATGAAAAAAAACACGGCGAAATGGTATTGCAAAAAGGAATTTTATACGCTCCCGATTTTGTAGTTAATGCAGGCGGTATTATTAATGTGTTTTATGAATTGGAAGGTTATAACAGGGAGAGAGCTATGGCACACGCCGAAAAAATTTATGCCACTACCTGGAATATTATTCAAACAGCTAAAACGCAAAACATACCCACTTATGCTGCAGCCAATAAAATAGCAGAACAACGCATTGAAAGTATCGCAAGAATAAACGCGGTATTATAAAAATTATTGAACTAATGAATAGTTGTTAGAGATTAAAAAAAATCGACTTACTATTCATTTTAACTTAACAAATACTATTATTAAAATCTCGAACTCACCAATTAATCCTCGTTCTTTATGCTAAACAGACGTTACTTACGAATAAAAACCATGCAGACCCTGTATTCTTACTTTCAGCAGGAAAAGGCAGATATAGGATTTTATGAAAAAGAATTATTTAAAAGTTTAGATAAGATCTACGATTTATACATTTACGTACTGGTATTATTTACTGATCTGCACCATACCGCACATTTAGTTTTAGAAGAAAATAAGAACAAACGCCTTCCTACGAAAGAAGACTTAGACCCTAATTTACGATTTATTGAAAACTCGTTATTAGTTGCTTTAACGAATAGTGAAGACCTTAAAAAAGAGGTTATTAAACGTAAAATTTCATGGCAAAGTGATTTTGACTTGGTTAGAAAGTTGTATGCTGAATTAAGGAACACGGAACTGTATAAAGAATATATGGCTTCGCCTACGCCTTCGGCAAAAGAAGATAAGCAGTTTTTAATTTCTGCAGCTACCGAATTTTTATATGATCACGAATTACTGAACCATTTATTTGAAGAAAAGAATATGCACTGGGCGGATGATACATTTGGCGCATTCTCCATGGTATCACGTACATTTGAAGCATTTACGGGCAACTTAAAATTACAACCTTTATATAAAGACCCGGAAGACGATCAGAATTTTATTTCTCTATTATTTAGAAAAACCATTGCCGGTGATAAAGAATACGATCAGTTAATTGACCTTAAAACAAAGAACTGGGAACTGGAACGCATTGCTTCTATGGATGTATTATTAATGAAGATGGCCATTGCCGAATTTCTACATGTCAGTAATGTTCCGGTAAAAGTATCCTTAAATGAGTACATTGATATTAGCAAAGAATACAGTACGCCTAACAGCAAAACCTTTATTAACGGGGTTCTTGATAAAATAATTGCAGACCTGAAACGCGATAACAGGATCCAAAAAACCGGTCGCGGTTTAATGGAAGGAAATTAAATTTTTGATCTATTTAACCCTTATAAGTATTTTATATTTCTGAGATAATCTAGGAATTATTTTTTACTGTAATCACTATTACAAGTGTAACGTTATGAAATTATTAGTACTTGATAATTACGACAGCTTTACGTATAACCTTGTTCATTTAATTGAAAAGGTGAGTGATATTAATTTTGATGTGATCAGGAACGATAACATTTCTTTGGAAGAAATAGTTTTTTATGATAAAATCTTATTATCCCCGGGCCCGGGCTTGCCAAAAGATGCGGGCATTATGCCTGAATTGATCGGCCGTTACGGTGCATCAAAAAGTATTTTAGGTGTGTGCCTCGGCTTACAGGCTATTGGTGAGGCTTACGGGGGCACTCTTAAAAATTTAGAGACTGTATTTCACGGTATTGCCACTTCAATAACTATTATTTCGGAAGATTCGATCTTTAAAAACTGCCCTGATACATTTACCGTAGGTCGTTACCATTCGTGGGTAGTTAATACACAGGGTTTGCCGGAGCAATTACGAATTACGGCCACCGATGCCGGTGGAAATATTATGGCACTGAAACATACAATGTATGATGTGAGAGGTGTGCAGTTTCACCCGGAATCTATACTTTCTGAATACGGAGAAATTATGATCAAAAATTGGCTCGAAGCCTGATATGCGTTTCCACGTTAGGAGATTTTTATAGAATATTATCTATTATAAATCGGTATAATATCCTAAATTTACACCTTATTAAAATTATTTATAAATCTACTTTATGAAATTCAGCTTTTATAGTATTGGCTTCGCACTAATCGTTTTAGCATCATGTAATCAGCCGTCTTCAGACATTACCACACAGGATGTGAGTAATACACAATCGGCGGACGGAAAAATGAACGGCAGTTTGCCTGAAATAAAATTTGAAGAAGAAACCCATGATTTCGGGCGCATTACCCAGGGAGAAAAAGTAGCTTTTGGTTTTAAATTTAAAAACACGGGCTCTTCAAATCTTATTATATCATCTGCCAGCGGAAGCTGCGGCTGTACAGTGCCTGAGTATCCTAAAAAACCAATTGCACCGGGCGAAGAGGCAACCGTAAATGTTGTATTCAGCAGCGAAGGTAAATCGGGTATGGTAGAGAAATCAGTAACAATGGTTACAAATTGTGAGCCGAGTACAAAAATCATTTACATCAAAGCAAATATCATCGTTCCTACAGGTGCTAACTCAAATGAAACACCAAGCGCTCATTAATAATAAATCAATAAAATAAATCATCCCTAAAAACAACACATGAACAACTTAGTAATTTTAATGGGCGGTGCCCAGGCAAGCGGAAATCCTATCACGCAAATAGTACCACTAGTATTAATTGTAGTCGTATTTTATTTTTTCATGATCCGTCCTCAAATGAAAAAACAAAAAGACCAAAAAAAATACATCGAAGCGTTAAAGATCGGAGATAAAATTTTAACGATTGGCGGTATCTACGGTACTATTCATAAAATGAATGAAGACGGAACTATGATTATGGCTGTAGAAGACGGAACTAAAATAAAGATCTCAAAAAACGCTGTCTCTAACGACGCCACTGCTTCTTTAAACCAAACAACGTAATAAAATGAGTTCGTCAAATGCCATATCGCGCATTCGGCGCCAATTTTTTAATACAAGAATTGTTACCTTTTTAATATGTTTAGGCATTGCATCACTCCTCTGGGTGGTGCATGCTTTAAACAAAAATTACAAATACACACTTACCATCCCGGTAAAATTTTCAAAGCTTCCCGATAATAAATTGATCATTGGAGATCTGCCCGAAAAATTGCAGGTAGACATTAAAACAAGCGGATTAAAATTATTATTTATACAGCTCAAAAAAACACAACCGGAAGTTCTGATAGATTTTAATACCCTTAAAACAAACGCTAAATCCCAAGCATACTCTATCAGTAACGGAAACTTTAATATCAAAAATATTATTAATTTTGATGTAGATGTTGTAAAGATCAGGCCTGACACCTTATTCTTCTCTTCTAAAAAAGGAACATCAAAATTAATTCCTG
>JBBRHI010000420.1:0-3488 GCA_038222995.1 Bacteroidia bacterium
GTATATAACGGTTAGGAGATGTTTGTGGAGGAATTGATCTGTATAACGGTCCGGTAGCGTAGGTTGAAAGTGGTGCTGCATTTCCCGGCGATTGTGCCGGATCATTCTCACTCCAATTGTAAGTTAAAGATGCATTTCCGTTAATATCATTTCCGGTTCCTTCTAAAATGTATGCGGTTGATTTTGGTATTACGTAATCAGCGCCGGCGCTTGCGGTTGGGGGTGTATTGGTTAAAGTAGTAATAGCAGCGCAGGTACTGTTTCCTCCCGGTTTAAGATTAATGCTGATATCGCGAACATTCACGTAATTAAAATCATCGTCGCTATGGGCCTGTATGTTCGAAGGACAAATGCCGGCGTACCCCATTATAGAACTTCCGCTGGCAGGCTCTACTTCCGATGCACCGCTTCCGCTCCGACTGCAGGTATTCATTACATGGTAACCGCCGTATTGGTGTCCCATCTCATGGGCTACGTAATCAATATCAAAAGGATCGCCCGTTGGGTTTGTACTGCCGGTGTAACCTCTGCCTTTATGCGTATTGTTTTGTGATGTGCTTAAACATACACAGGCAATGCAACCGGCATTACCGCCGCCTGTTGTATTAAAGTTATGCCCTATATCGTAATTATTAACGCCTATTACGGCATCAATGGTTTGTGCAGTGGTAGTGTTCCATTCTGTAGACCATGGATCGGTTGATGAATTCAAATAAATAAGAAGATCGTTATTGGCAACAAAATTCATGTGCACGGATAAATCCCTTTCATATACACCGTTTACACGGTTCATGGTAATGGCCATTTGAGCCTGTACGTTTGCCTTTTGTTGTGCTGTAGATCCTGATCCCATAAAAATAGCGGCATATTCTCCCGTGCAGGATTGTGCTAAACGAAAGGTCCTTAATTTTTGATCATCAATGTCTTGAACAGTTATAGGGCCTGCAGAGCCTGTTCTTTGTAAAGAAGGCAAATACACGCCATCGTCTGTTAAACAGGAAAACGTTTGAGGGTCAGCTCCTAAAGCGTTACGATCGTATACAATATAGGTTGCCAGATCGGCAGTGTATGGATCAATGAACGTGGTGCTTTTTTTACCGGATAAAGACATGGTATGCAATCCGAATTGGGTAACGCTGAAACGCATCGTTGCTGTAGGATCATCGATGCCCTGTGCTGCATAGGTTTTTATCATCGGAAATTTAGCTTCTAAGATCGGATCCATTATAGAGGATTCGTAAACTGCAAATTTTTCAAATTGCCCGGCGGTGTTAGGGAATTCCATTACTATAGGCGCTTGCCCGGTGTGTATTAACGGCGCATTAACCAATGCGGCTTTTAATGCATTTAAATTTAACTGCGCTAAATGGTAGGTGCTTGGAACAGAGTTTCGTCTTGTTTTTATACCCGAAACGTCTTGTGTGGAAAGCATGGTCCAGAAGCCGGTAGAGGTTTGTGCAAACATAAGTGATGCTAAGAAGATACCTGAAAATGCCAAGAAAACTTTTAAGTAATTTTTTTTCATAATTTTAATTTTTTTTACACGTTTAAAAAACTAATTTTAATAAGCCTTTATTACATAGTTTATTTATATACAAGTTATAACATAAATCTGTAGATTTTATGGAATCTAAAATCTTTAGGGAAATAAATCCCTTAAAAGTATTTTGAAGATATATGCCTAGATAGTGTTGTAGAATAATGTGGAACATCTATTTTAATTTACATTTTATGCTTTCTTTTTGCTTAAAGAAAAAATATAATTGTATGACATTATCAATTGTTTAATTGCAATTAGCTGCAATCAAAAGATCATTTCTTTTTTTGGGCGCCGTGCAGGCTGCGTCGGGCTTCGCGTTTCTACGGTTTTTTGCTCGCTGAAAAAGCTCGCAAAAGAACCAAGCTCTTTGCATCCTTGGCTCGAGTTAATTTTAAATAAGCTTGTTGCCTAAGCTCACTGCATTTTTACTAATGTATAGGGAAAAAGGAATAGCCTCTTAATTCATTCTACATTATTCTATAACATTATATATGCGTATAACTCTTTCGAAAGAATTTGTTTAAGAGTTCAACGATAAGGTATGGCATAAAAAAGCCGAAGCGTTATACTCCGGCTTTTAATAAAATACGACTTATTAATTAATAGAATATTATTTTTTGAACAGAATATTCTCCGTTTTCATTGGTAGCTTTTAGGAAATAAATTCCTTGTCCCATATTATTTTTACGGATCACATATAGAGGCTCCTTAGTGGTTTCTGTTTGAATCACTTTGCCTGTCATGTCGGTTAACGTTACAGTATGAACTGTATTCGAATTTTTAAATACCACATTTACGGATTCAGACGAAGGGTTAGGATAAACTTCTTCTAAAACAGAATTGGTTTGAATCTCTTTTACACCCACATCACAAGCCATTGCTACATTTGCTGTGCAAGGCGTATAAGCGTACGCCGTTACGGCACCGTAAGGCGTGTTAGGTGTCATTAACGGTGAATTTGTACAGCCTAAGCGAGACACTAAATAATCTCTCACAAAACGTTCTGTAGTATCCATATAGGCTATTTGCGCGGTACTTGTTCCTGCATAAGGCACGTGGCCTGCATTATACCATGTATAAAATTTGTGATTTACACCCGACACAGCTGTTCCTGCTGCTATCATACGGCTCCCGTCCAAATACATAATTGGAACACCCGGATTTGCAATTCCTTGTCCGTATTTTACGGTTCCGTCTGTTGTTCCGTGCATAGAACATAACGGTACATCTCCTGCTTCCAGCCACCAGTATTTCCCTAAGGCGCCGCATAAATTAATAACACCTTTTACGCGTGATGAGTAGCATTGGTTTCCGCTACCACCTTCAATACCACCGTAAGATGTTAAGGTAGTTTGGTTAATGTACGGGTTTATTTCGCAGGATTTATTAAGGTATGCCACATGTAAAGCCGTAATGGCTCCTGCCGAGCTTCCGCCGATAAATATATTATTGGTATCAATCTTATATTTATTAATGGTTGATTTATCTTTATAGAAAAAACGAACGGCCGCTTTCATATCCTGAACCGCTCTTAATAAAGCCGGGATAACACCGGTAGAATCGAATGGCGAAAATCCTAAACGGTAATTGATAGAAGCGCAGGCAAATCCTCTTTTCGCAAACCGCGCAGATAATTCAGATACGTCCTGGTCATTTTTTGTACCGCTGATAAAGCTTCCACCGTGAGCCCATATAATTAAAGGCCTTGCCTGTGACGTATCAGCTGAGGGTTCGTAAAAATCAAGCGTAAGAACGGATTGTGTTGTGGTGCTTGTAAGCGGGTAATTAGAACCGTAAGTAATGTTGGAAGTTACCGTGTACGTTGTGTAAACACTGGTAGCGTAGCGCCCTGCACCGCTGCACAGTGTTTGAGCGCCTGCTGCAATAGTAAGCATTGCAGCAAATAAGGTTGAGTAAATTTTATTCATGTGATTTTAGTTTATAGGTT
>JBBRHI010000421.1:0-3480 GCA_038222995.1 Bacteroidia bacterium
AACGGCCGTGGAAACAACCCTCTCCTCCTCTATGTTCAACAAGGATATTGCAGGTATGAAAAGTATGTACAATGCCCCTATACATTATGACCGTTATAGAAAAGGATATTGTTACACTGACGCAGATTTTTCAATTAAGAAATTCCCATTGCTGCCGGAAGAAATAGAAGCGCTTGATTTTTCTACAGCACTATTAAACCAACTGAAAGGCACGGCTATGTTTGTGCAGTTTGAAAATGCCATTAATAAAGTAATTGAGGGTTACCGCATCAGCAAGATCATTGGTCGGTCTGAAAAACAAATACTGCAGGTGGAAGAGCCGCTAAAAACGGAAGCGAACAAATGGCTGGAAATTATTTTACAAGCAATATTGCACGGCACACAGCTTGCCATTGTTTATAAAGGGTTTCAACGCACCGAAAAAACCCATCCCTTCTCCCCTTACCTTTTAAAAGAATACCGCAACCGTTGGTATGCGGTGGGTTACTCTGAAAAAGCAAAAGATATTATCGTTTTTGCATTAGATCGAATTGAAGATATTACCGGTACAAAAGCACCCTACCGAACTGCATCTGACTTTGACCCTGCAGCATTTTTTAAATATTCGCTCGGCATAACACAGATCAATAATGTGCAACCGGAAAAAGTGGTACTTTCTTTTACGCCATACCAAGCTGCCTATATTATCAGCCAACCTTTACATGCCTCTCAAAAAATAATATTGGATAACGCAGATGAAGTTCAAATTGAAATGGAACTGTATTTAACGCAGGAACTTACAATGATGATACTTTCTTATGGGGCGGAGGTGAAAGTGTTGGCGCCGGAGACATTGAGGAAGGAGATTGTAGAGTGTATTGGGAAGATGGGGGAAATGTATGGTTAGTGATATTTTAGGTTGTAAATAGGTGGATATCAAAGATATTAAGTTTGATTTATGTTACAGATTTCTAACTTGTTCAGTACAGTCAAACTACGCAGAACGAATTTTTAGAATCAAGAATAATTAAACTCTAAACAAAAATTAAGTTAATGAATATTTTTAAAATTTTAGCAAGGGGTGATGGAAGTTTAAAAGAGCCAAATATCAGCTCTTTGATCGGTTATTTATTAGACCCAAATGAAGATCACGGACTAAAAGATAAATTCTTGAAAATTCTATGGAAATTTATACATGGCAAGAAAAATGAACCTTTTCCTAAAGGAAAAGTCGATGTAAAGTTGGAGCCGCCGATGCACACAGACGATAAAAAAAATTTCTGTGACATTAAAATAACTTTCACAGACATTGCAAGTTCCTCGAACGGATATACCTACCCTTCTACAGTTATTTTTATAGAAAATAAGATCAGACAATCTTTAACCCCGGATCAGATAAGGAATCAAATTAAGGGAATTGATTCCTATTTGTCAAGTTACTTGAAGAATTCAAAAAATAACTCACTTATATTTTTAACTCCTGTAGGAGACAAATACGAAGAGGCTTCAAAAGATGTAAATGAGGAAGACCCCGGAGTACTTATAAATAATTTCAGACATCTCTTTTGGAATAATAAAGAAAATAGCAATGGAAACGATTTTATTGGTCTTTTAAAAAGTTTGGGGGAAATAAAAAATCCGGAAACAAACCACCTCATTTCTAATTTTAAAGAATTTATTTTAAACGATTTTAAAGCTTTTAACTTCAAAACAGATATAATAAAAGGAAAGAAAAATTTAATTTCAGCTGAGGATAAACAAATGTTATATAATTCCTTTCTTCCTTCATTTTGTGAATCTACAACATTGGAACTTTTTAAAAATCTATCGTCGCATGTTGAAACAGAATTAAAAAAAAGAGAGAATGACCAAGGTAAAGACTGTATTTTCAAAAGAGAATATATAAGTACAAACAAAAAGGGAATGATTAGTTATTCTAAATCTTTAACAGGTCGTAGTTTTTTATGTAGGTTCGACCTTTCTCCACTGAGCATTAAATTTCATCTAGGTAAACCACCAAAATCATTGATTGATGAGTTTAAGATAAAATTTAATCCTAAAGGAAGAATTTTAAAAACGACAAGTAAAAATTTGGAATTAGAGATAAATATTCATGACGATTATGAACAAAATATTCCACTTATCAAAAAAGGGATTTCTCAATTAGTAAACTCAATGAAATAAAAAATAAAATAAATATAAAACCACACAATCTTACAAAGTTTTGTTTATATGCTGGTCTCTAATGTGCTAATGATTTTATCATACACAGAAAAAAATAACTATGAACAGGCAATCATATTGCAGATTCTCTTTTTATTTACGATTGCTAAAAGAAGTTTTTAGTTTGTGAGCTAGCCAAATTTTTTATTTTGTCAAAACCTAATTATATATGAAGTAGTGATAAATAAAAGGTTACCCCAATCAACATAAAAAAGTCGAAAGTTTGCTTTTCAAATGACAGTAAAATTGTTATTGCTGAAGCAGCTTTTCAATTTAAAACCTTTCCCTTCGAGCAGATGTTATGGTAAAAATGTTGGAACATACAGTATTTAATAATAAATTATAAAATAGGAAATGATTGCCTTTTTATTTACAGAATTTGAAATTCCATGCCCATCACCCTCACCATCGGTCATTCCAGCGCCAACGAACCCTACCTTGTTGAGCTTACTGAGTTACCACATTTATTTATTTCCTTTGTTGAGGAAGAGCAGATTTACAAATTGTTTCAAGACTTTTTGAAGCAATTAACCGAATTAAAAAGTGCGCTAGTAGGCATACACAAACAAAACAAACAGCTATTTTACAATGTTCCAACAGAACAATTATTTTTATCAAATGTTAATGCAGACCATGAATTTAGCATTACCAATAAAACATTTATCGGTACGCTATACAAAGAGTATCAAAAAAGATCAAGATCGCTTTTAAAAAACAAACAAGTAAACTTCACAGCATTGGTTGTTTTTTCAGAAGATATTTTAAGTTTAGTTATTATTGGCTCTTCTAAAAAAACCGGATTACAGTTTATGGAAATGTTGCTTGCCGGACCTACAGTACAAATGCATTTTATTGTTGCATGTGCTGCATCGTTTCGAAATTTATTGAACCAGTTGGCACAACTAAATAATACAATAAGGGAAAAGTTGGAACAGAAAAATTTGGTCATTAATTATATTACCGGAGATAGTGTAGCCGCAGAAATGGTATTATCGGGAGAAGGTTTAATTTTTTTTAAGAATAGGCAGCATAATAGTTACACCAAATTATATTCGCCAAAATAATATTAAGACAGAATGCTGGGGTTTGACTGTAACCCATAAAAAACTATATTCAACAATTAAACAAAATTTCTAAATTATAATCATTAAATTAAATTAAGAAAAATGAATTTACTAACTAAGGAAGAACTGAATGCAATAAAAATGCAGATACAAAAAAAATTTAAAAATGATGATGTTGAGTTTAGTGGATGTAATCGTTTTGTTATGAGAGAAG
>JBBRHI010000422.1:0-3477 GCA_038222995.1 Bacteroidia bacterium
ATGCTCTAAAGCTATGCTCACCGCATAACATGGTATGCCGTGAATAAAATTAGTGGTACCGTCTAAAGGGTCAATGATCCAGTTATATTCTTTAAGCTCATTGATAGTATCTTCTTCGGTCATAAATCCCGCTTCCGGCAACACACGTGCGAGTTCATTAACCAATAATTGTTCTGATGCTTTATCTACGTAACTTACCAGGTCATTTAATCCTTTTATTTCCGCTTTGCTGTATGAGAACGTTTTTCGTTCCTCTCTCATAAAATTTCCTGCTTTTTTAGCACAAACGATAACGTCTTGCGTCAATTTATTTAAATCAATAGTATTCATAGGCATGTAAATTTAAATAAAAAATAACTGCATCATTAATTTTAAATAGGTCAAAAAAGTATAATTGTCATCGCGGCTTTAAAACAAAATTTTGTATTAAGAAGTATTATCTATATTTTTCAAAAAAATTGACAACATGAGCACTTCAACTGCCGCAAACAAATCAAAAGTATCTAAACTTGCCGAAAACATTATTGGTTCGGAAATTATTAAACTTGCCGCCGACGTAAATGAAAAAATAAAGCAGGGCGAAAAAATATATAATATGACGATCGGTGATTTTAATCCGAAGGAGTTTCCTATTCCTGCTGAATTAAAGCAATATATTGTTGACGAGTATTTTGCAGATCAAACTAATTATCCTGCAGCCGACGGTATGCTGGAGCTAAGAAATGCAGTATCTAATTTATTAAAAGAACGCGGCGGGCTCGATTATAAAAATGATGAAATCCTAATTGCAGGCGGCGCACGCCCCGTTATATACAGCATTTTCAGAGCATTAGTAGATCCTAATGATACAGTTATATTTGCCGTTCCTTCATGGAATAACAATCACTATTCGTATTTAAATTCTGCAAAAGCCGTAGTAATTGAAGCTAAGCCGGAGCAAAACTTTATGCCGGTTGCGGCAGATATTAAACCGCATATAAAAGAAGCGTCATTAGTTGCTTTATGTTCTCCGCAAAACCCTACCGGTACTGTTTTCAGCAAAGAAGGCTTAGAGGAAATATGTGATTTGATATTAGAAGAAAACGAGCGCAGAGGCCCTGATGCAAAACCCGTTTACTTAATGTATGATCAAATTTACTGGGCACTCACACTTGGCAATACCAAGCATTACAACCCGGTAAGTTTAAGGCCTGAAATGAAAGCATATACCGTTTTTGTAGACGGTATTTCCAAATCCTTATCCGCAACCGGTGTAAGGGTAGGATGGAGTATGGGGCCTAAACTAGTGATCGATAAAATGAAAGCTATTTTAACGCATGTTGGAGCATGGGCACCTAAAGCGGAACAAATGGCTACCGCTAAGTATTTAAGTGATCTTAAAATATATGATGCTTTTATTGAGCAACAAAAATCAAAGATCAGCGACAGACTTCATGGTTTTTACAAGGGGTTTCAATCATTAAAGAAAGAAGGATTTAAAGTGGATGCGATTGCACCGCAGGCGGCCATTTATTTGACTATAAAATTTACTCTGCACGGGATGAAAACGGTTGACGGTACCGTTTTAAAAACTACCAAAGATGTGACCAAATTTATATTGGAGGAAGCAAAACTGGCCGTTGTACCATTTTATGCTTTTGGTGCCGATGATAATTCCCCATGGTACCGGATGTCGGTAGGAACTTGCAAATTAACGGATGTAGAGGATGTGATCTCAAATTTAAAAATTGCTTTATCCACGTTATCTTAAGTTTAAGCTTTCATTATTTTTAGGATTGCAATTGTAATCTTATTTTTTGTTTTTTTGAATTGTAAATTGACCTAATTTTACTAAAAGGTTTTAGAGTCAACTTTCATGAAAAAAATAATTACCTATGTTTTTGCATTGCTTTCATTGTACACCTATGCCCAAACATATATACCAATTGTTGTAACCGGTCATAATATCGATGCAGTAGCTGAAACAGCGCCTGATGCTTTAAGTACAACCACACAAGCACTGGATGCGATCATACCTTCAAACAATGTGATTTATACTACCGGTTTTGGATCTTTTTATGGTTTTACGGGCGGCATACCAAATAATGGCACTGTTGTAAGCGGAACCAAAACTTACCAAATGGCTTCTTATACAGGCAATAATTGTTTTTTTGCACAAACAGGAACAACTCAAACGATTACACTTACAACACCTGCATCTTATAGTAATATTAGTTTTCTTGTTTTTTCTACTGAAGGTACAAGTAATATAAACGTAACCCTAAACTACACCGATCTTACAACCACTAATGCAGGTAACTTTACGGTTCAGGATTGGTTTAGCGGAACGGGCGCTATCATTACAGGAATGGGTCGTTGCAAAAGAGTAGCTTCCGGTGCTACTAATGATGGGGTTCCAAATAATCCACGGATGTATGCGGTTGATATTCCGTTAACTTGTGCTAACCAGTTAAAAAGTATTAGTTCTATTAATGTATCCGGTGTTTCAGGAACTTTCGGAGCATATATTATGGCTGTATCAGGTGTAAGTGCTAACATTGTTGCACCTACGATCTCTTATGCTTCCAATAATTTTTGTCAAACAGCTGTAAGCTTTACACCAACAGTTACAGGCTTAACAGGAGGTACTTTTTCCTCTACACCTTCAGGTTTATCTATAAACGCTAACAGCGGTATTATTGATATTGGATCCAGTGCAGCCGCTACATATACACTAACTTATTCAACACCCGGCACCTGTTCCGTTTCAACTACTTACAGCCTTACCATTAACGCTTCGCCTGCCATTGCCTTAAGTAATTATACCATTTGTTCGGGTCAAACCGCTACTTTAACAGCATCGGGCGCAGTTACCTATGCATGGCAGCCTGATCCTACTTTAAGTTCAACGGTTGGTTCGCCTGTTAATGCCAATCCCGTAAATACAAGCACTTATTCCGTTACAGGAACTTCGGGTGCGGGTTGTACTGCCACTAATACATTAATGGTAACTGTAAATCCAAACCCGAGTATTACTGTAAGTAATTATTCGATTTGTCCCGGAGAGGCTGCTGTTATTACATCTACACCGTCTGTTGCGGGTGGCACTTACCTATGGTTACCCGATAATCAAACCACGGCTTCTATAACGGAAGCACCCGGCAATTCTGCAAACTATACCGTTATTTATTCATTAAACGGTTGTACTGCTACAGCAATTTCGGTAGTTACCGTAAAACCTGTACCCGGTTTATCCGTTAACTCAACTACGGTTTGCCCCGGTCAACCGGCATTGCTTACAGCAACTGCCTCCATTACGGGCGGCATTTACCTGTGGGCGCCAAACGGAGAAACGACTGCTGCTATTACAGGTGCTGCAACATCGGCAACATCTTACACGGTTACTTATGCCTTAGCCGGCTGCACCAACACGGCTGTTGCAAATGTTAATATCAACCCGAGCCTGGTTATTTCGCTTAGTGCTTCCCAACAAACTAT